>NZ_JBGNYC010000003.1:0-176422 GCF_051844275.1 Cellulosimicrobium sp. CpK407 | reverse complement strand
CCGGGTCGACGACCCCGTGCCGGAACGCCCAGACGACGAGCTGCACGCGGTCGCGCGACCCGGTCTTGGTCATGGCCCGGCTCAGGTGCGACTTCACGGTGCTCGGCTCGAGGAACAGGGCCGTCGCGATCTCCGCGTTGGACGACCCGCGGCACAGCAGGTCGACGATGTCGAGCTCGCGCGGGGTGAGGAGCGCGGCCGCGGCGTCGTCCCGTGCGACGGGCGCGCGTCGGCGCGCGAACTCGCCGATGACCCGACGCGTGAGGGTCTGGTCGACCAGACCGTCGCCCGCGGCGACCCGCCGGACGGCGTCCACGAGCACGTCCGGCTCGGCGTCCTTGAGCAGGAACCCGCTCGCCCCGGCCTCCAGGGCGCCGAACACGTAGTCGTCGAGGTCGAACGTGCTCACCACGAGCACGGGGACCGGGTCGACGACGTCCGGCCCGGCGAGCGCGCGCGTCGCGGTGATGCCGTCGCCGCCGGGCATGCGGACGTCCATGCACACGACGTCCGGGCGCTCGCGGCGCGCGACGCGGACGGCGTCGGTGCCGTTCGACGCCTCGCCGACGACCTCGACGCCCTCGCTCTCGAGGATGACGGTGAACCCGGCGCGGACGACGGCCTGGTCGTCCACGAGCACGACGCGTGTCACGAGACCTCCTGGTCGGCAGGGTGCTGGTCGGGGGTGCGGGGATCCCGTGCCGCGGCGCGGGGGACGGTGAGGCGGACGAGCCACGCGCCGTCGGGCGCCCGCTGAGCGTCGAGGCTGCCGCCGAGCACGGCCGCCCGCTCGCGCATACCGACGAGCCCGTGGCCGGGCCGCGGGTCCGTGGGCGGCACCGTGCCGGCCGTCGGGTTGCGCACCGTGAGGACGAGGTCCGCGGCGGACCACGCGAACCGCACCGCGACGGGTCTTCCCGGTGCGTGCCGGCGCGCGTTGGCGAGCGCCTCCTGGAGCACGCGGTACACGGCGATCTGCGCGCTCGGCGTGGGGTCCCACGGCGTCCCTGCGGTCTCGACCGTCGCCGCGGTGCCCGCGGCGCGCGCCGTGTCGAGGAGGGCGGGGACCTCCGCGAGCGTCGGCTGCGGCGCCTCCCGCTCGGCGCCGTCCTCGTCGTCGCGGCCCCGCAGGATCCCGACCACGAGGCGGAGGTCGTCGAGCGTCTCGCGGCCCTGCGCGCGGATCCACCGCACCGACTCCTTGGCGCGCTCCGGGTCGGCCTCGACGAGGCGCTCGGCGGCGGACGCCTGGACGACGATGCCGGACAGGTGGTGCGCCGCGACGTCGTGCAGCTCGCGGGCCATGCGCGCGCGCTCCTCCAGGACCGCCTGGGTGGCGAGCGCCTCGCGCTCGCGCTCGGCGCGGAGCACCCGGTCGCGCAGCTCGGCGACGAGCTCCCGCCGCGTGGCGACGTACGAGCCGACGAGCGCCGCCCCGACGAACGTGAGCAGCGCGGAGAGCAGCGCGCCGCCCACCTGGAGCGCGTGCTGCGCCGGTCCCGCCCCGGCGGGGACGGCGAAGCCCCCGAGGGCGAAGACGAGCACGACCTGCGCGAGCGCCGCGAGCGCCGGGGCGCCGAGGCGCGCCCGCCGCGGCGCGTACGCGCCGGCGGAGTACGCGGCGACGAGGGTCGCAGGGGCCTGGAAGCCGACGTACGGCGGCAGGAGCACGGTGATCGCGACCTGGGCAGACACCGCGAGCGCAAGGCAGACCAGCGGCGCCCGACGGCGCACCGTCAGCGTCGCCGCCTGGAGCACGACGAGCGCGAGCACCGTCGCGCGCACGCCGGGCGTGAGGATCACGGCGCCGGGCCCTGCGCCGAAGGTCGCACCGACGTCCGTGGCGAGCACGCGCTCGATGCCGAGGAACAGCACGACGGTCGCGACAGCGACGACCCCGGCGAGCACGGCGTCGCGGCCGGTGTCGGTGCGCACGCCGACCCGGTCGAGCGCGCGGCGCAGGGCCTCGGTCACGAGTCTCCTCCAGGGGACGACGGGTTCGGACGACGGTCACAGACGGCACGGCGGCCCGCCCACCCTACGGGGGCGCACCGCCCCAGCCGCGAGGTAGAGCCGTGGTCCGCCTCTACCTCGCGGTACCGGGGCTCTCCCCCCGGCGGGCGTCAGACCAGGTCGCGGCGCTGGAGGGTGAGGGCGCCGCTCCCGAGGAGTACCGCGACCCACGCGACGAGCCCGGCGAGCGCGGCGAGCGTCCCCAGCGGCGCGGCGCCGCCCAGGAGCGCCGCCCCGGACTGTCCGGTCGAGGCGAGCGCGCCCAGGCCGAGCGGGAGCCACTCCGCCGCGGCGGACTCGCCGCCCGACAGCAGGGTCACCGCACCCCGGACGATCGGCTCGGCGAGCGCGAGCGCCGCGACGGTCACGACGGCGGCCACCTGGCCGCGCACGAGCGTCCCGATCCCGAGCCCGAACCAGGTGAGGAGCACGAGGACCGCGAGGCCGCGCGCCCACACGCCGAGGACCTCGCCGGGACCGAGCGCGAGGGACGCGCCCGGGGTCGTGACGATCGCGACGGTGAGGCCCAGGGCGCCCACGACGGCGAGCACCACGCCGACGCCGAGGGCGACGGTCGCGGTCGCGCCGGCCTTGGCCGCGAGGATGCGCAGCCGCGACGGCTGCACGAGCGCGGTCGGCACGATGCCGCCCGTGCGGAAGTCCGTGGTCACGGCGAGCACGCCGAGCAGCAGCATGCACATGGTCGCGACGCCGACCGACCCCGAGCCGTTGAGCCCGTTGCCGAGCAGGTCGAGCATGCCGCGCTGGAACGCCGGCTGGGCGGCGTCGGTGAGCGCGCCGAGGTCCGGTGCCAGGTCCTCGAGCATCTCGGGTGACGACTGGAACCCGACGGTCGCGCCCCCGCCGAGCGCCCCGGTGCCCCGCAGGATCGTGGGCAGCAGGAGGGTGAAGGCCTGGACGACGAGCATCCCGGCGACGGCGACGGCGGCGACGACCCACGTCGCGCGCGTCGTGCGGAGCTTGAGCATCTCGGCGCGGTACATCAGCGCACCCCTTCGGTCGTGGCGGTCAGGTCGAGGTAGAAGTCCTCGAGGGACTCCCCGCTCAGCAGGTCGTCGAGGGGGCCGTCGGCGACGACGCGACCCTGCCCGACGACCACGAGGTCGTCCGCGACCTGCCGCACCTCGGACAGGACGTGGCTCGCGAGGAGCACGGTCCCGCCGTCGTCCGCGAAGCCGCGCACCAGGTCGCGCAGCCAGCGCATGCCCGCCGGGTCGAGCCCGTTGGCGGGCTCGTCGAGGACGAGCACCTCCGGGTCGCCGAGCAGCGCGGCGGCGATGCCGATGCGCTGCCGCATCCCGAGGGAGTAGGTGCGCACGCGCCGGTCGGCCGCGGGCGTCATGCCGACGAGCGCGAGCACCTCGTCGACCCGCCGGGCCGGGATCTCGCCCGCGGCGGCGAGCACGCGCAGGTGGTCGCGGCCCGAGCGCCCGGGGTGGAGGCCGCCCGCGTCGAGCAGGGCGCCGACCGTGCGGGCCGGGTGGGTCAGGTCGGCGAACGCGCGGCCGTCGAACGTCGCGCTCCCGGCGGTGGCTGCGGCCAGCCCCAGGAGCACGTGGAGGGTCGTCGACTTCCCGGCGCCGTTCGGCCCGAGCAGCCCGACGACGCGGCCGGGCGCGGCCGTGAACGTCACGTCGTGCACGGCGTCGAACGCCCCGTAGGACTTGCGCAGCCCGGAGACGTGGATGGTGGTCATGCCGGTCCCTTCTCGTCGCGTCCCGCACGGTTCCCGCGCGGTGCCCCACCAGGCTGTCGCGCGGGGGGACGCCGGGTCTTGCGGCGCAGGGAGGAACCTGGGTTGCGACCTCCGTCGCAAGCGTCGTCGGCACGACGGGACCCGCGCCGACAGGCCCGGTGTCGCCGCAGGTGAGGGCGCCGGGCGTGACATCCGACCGGCGCATGGGGCAGGGTGGACGTTCACCCGACCGCTCTGGCGGGCAGCGCCACGCGTCGTCCGCCGGTCCCCGACCGCCCCGGAAGGAGGCGACGTGCGCCGACGTGACGACTCGTCCGCCACCCCCGAGGGGCGCAACGCCGCCTCGCCGACGCCCGTCGCGCACCGCGCGGCCACGCCGTGGGTCACGGTCGCGGCCGGTGCCGGTGCGGTGACGCTCGTCGTCGCGGTCGCCGGGATGGTGGGCGCGGCGACCGGCGGTGGCGAGGCCGTCGTCGTCGGCGCCTCGACCGACGGCGGCACCGCGGTCGAGGACGGCGTCCCGGCCGTCACGCCCCGCCCCGACGCGCCCCGCCCCGAGGTGACGCGCATCCCGCCGCCCGACCAAAAGGACGAACCGGAGGAGGGCGGCGGCCCGGCGGCGACGCCCGCGCCGCGACCGTCGTCCGGGGGGACGGGCACGCCCCCCTCGTCGGCCGACCCCGGTTCGGCGCCGACGTCGGAGCCCGCGGCCACCCCGGGCGCGGGCACGCCGGATCCCGCGCCGACGGCACCGGCGGACGACGCCGCGTCCGTGACCTGGCTCCAGGAGCGGCTCCGTGTGCACGGCGCGGACGTCGAGGTCACGGGCACCATGGACGACGCGACCGGTGCGGCGCTGCGCGCGTTCCAGCAGGCGCACGGGCTGCCCGCGGACGGCGCCGTGACGGCCGCGACCGCCGAGGCGCTGGCCGCCGCACCTGCCGGCGGGGGCGAGGAGTCCACCGACCCGGGCGGCGCCGCCCCGACGGAGCCCGCGCCGCCGTCGCCCACCGACACGCCGTCGGCCACCGTGCCCGGCGCGACGGCCCCGAGCTCCGGCGGGCCGGCGGACCCGGCCCTCGCGCCCGCGTCCTGAGCGCCGGCCGGCCGCGGGTGAACTCGCGGCGTGCGGGCCCCGGACCGCGCCGCGGTCGGTAGGGTTTTCCCTCGTCGGACGACGGACGGAGCAGGACCATGACGAGCGCGGCGATCGGCGCGGGTCAGGACCGCGGGGCACCCGGCCGCGCCGCGACCCCGGACCTCGGGCGCGGCTACGCGAAGGGCCGCGCCAAGCGCGAGGAGATCATCCAGGCCGCGGTCGTCCTCTTCGGCGAGGTCGGCTTCCACGCCGCCTCGCTGCGCGAGCTCGCGTCGCGCGTCGGCATGTCGCACCCCGGCCTGCTCCACCACTTCCCGACGAAGGTCGCGCTGCTCGAGGCGGTGCTCGACTACCGCGACACCGTCGACCAGGCGGACCTGGACGAGGACCTCGCGCGCGGGACGGACTACTTCGACGCGCTCGTGCGCCTGGTCGAGCGCAACGCCCTGCGGCGCCACATCGTCGAGCTGTTCACGGCGCTCGCGGCCGAGGCGACGTCCCCGGACCACCCGGCGCACGAGTACTTCGTCCGGCGCTACGAGTGGGCGGTCGCTCGGGCGGTCGAGCAGCTCTCCCGCCGGGCGAGCGCGGGCGGGCTGCGGGCCGGGGTCGACCCGCGCGCCGCGGCGCGGCAGATCGTTGCGCTCATGGACGGGCTCCAGGTCCAGTGGCTGCTGTCGCTCGACCGCCCCCGGGCCGAGCGCGTCGACATGGCGGCCGACCTGCGCGCCTACCTCCGGCTCATCCTCGCCGAGGACGTCTCCGCACGCTGAGCCCGGTGGCCTCCGGTCGCGGCTCAGCCGAGCAGGTCGCCCGGCAGGGGGTCGGTGCCGGCGGCCAGGCACAGACCGGTCCGGTCGCCGTCGCGCCACGACGCCTCGGTCGGCGACCACACGACGAGCTCGACGCCCTCGGGCGCGTCCGCCCCCAGCACGTCCGGCGTGCACACCCGCGCCACCCGCCGGTCCACGGCCTGCTGACCGGGCCACACCTCGTCCGCGCCGAGGTCGGTCCGCGCGACGACCTGGGCCCGGTGCTCGTCCGCGCAGGGCACGGCCCGCACCTGCGTCACCTCGCCGTCGGGCGGGAGCTCGTCGAGGCAGGTCCCGAGCACGAGCTGGACCGCGTTGACCGTCTGCGGGGCGGTGACGTCGCCCGCGAGCGGCACGCGCGCCTGCTCGCCCTGCCACCAGGCGAGCGCGCCCGCGGTCCACGCGAGCGTGACGACGGCACCGACCGCCATGCCGGCGACCGCGAGCCCGCGCCCGCGCGTCCTCCGGGACCGCACGCGGGAGAGGCCCGCGGCACCGAGCCCGATCCCGACGGGGCCGAGCACCAGGCCCGCCGGCACGCTCGCGACGGCCAGCGGCTCGACGCGCGGCGCGGCCGGCTGCCACCCGGGCGCGTAGTACGTCTCCGGCGCGAATCCCGGTCCGGCCTGCCCGGCCGGGGCGGCCGGGGGTGGCACCGCGGTGCCCGGAGGCGCCGGGGCACCCGCGGGCGGCGGCGGCACCGGGGCGGTGGGTCGGGGCGGGACGGTCGGCCCGCCGGGCGGGGCGAAGAGGTCGTCGTCGGCCACGGCTACGAGTCGCTCAGGGTCGCGGCGAGCACGATGAGCATCGCGAACGCCGTGCAGACGGCGCCCACCACGATGCCGGTGACGGCGAACCCGCGCCCGCGCGTCCCGTCCCGCATCACCTGGTTGAGGGCGACGATCCCGAGCACGAGGCCGACGATCCCGGGGAAGCCGGCGCAGACGACGAGGCTGGCGATCGAGACGATCATCGACGCCAGCGCCAGCCCGTTCGTCCGCGGCGGCGGCGTGTACGCGGACCCGTACGGGGGCGGGTACGCGCCGTAGCCGGAGCTGCCCGCGTAGCCCGCCGGGTCCGACGGCGCGCGGCCCGCGCCCGGGGCCGACCCGTAGGCAGGTCCCGCGCCGGGGCCGTAGGGCGAGGCGGGCCCGGCCGGAGCGGCGGGCGAGCCGTAGGGGGCGCCCGCCCCAGGTGCGCCCGGGTACGCGCCGCCCGCCCCGGACGGTGCGACGAAGCCGCCCTGCTCGGGTGCCGGGGCGTCCGCCGGCGGGTTGTACGGGGTGAGCGGCGGCTGGTGCGGGCGCGGTGCGGCGTACGGGTCGACCGGCTCGTCGGGAGACCCGTACGGCGGGACGGGGGGCGTGGTCATGGACACACCGTAGCGACGCGCGCGAGGCGGTCGCTCAGTCCGCCAGGTCGAGGACGACCGGCACGTGGTCGGACGCGCCCTTGCCCTTGCGCTCGTCACGGTCGATCGCCACGCCGGTCACGCGGGCGCGCGCGGCGGGGGAGAGGTACGCGAAGTCGATCCGCATGCCCTCGTTCCGCGGGAACCGCAGCCGCTGGTAGTCCCAGTAGGTGTACGTGTGCTCGCCGGGGATCGCCTCGCGCGTGACCTCGGTGTACCCGGCCGCGCCGAACGCCGCGAACGCGTCGCGCTCCGCCGGCGTCACGTGCGTCTTCCCCGCGAAGTACGCGACGTCCCACACGTCGGTGTCCAGCGGCGCGACGTTCCAGTCGCCGACGAGCGCGACCCGCGCGGTCGGGTCGTCCGCGAGCCAGCCCGCCGCCTGCGCGCGGAGCTCGTCGAGCCAGCGCAGCTTGTACGCGTAGTGCGGGTCCCCGACCTCGCGGCCGTGCGGGACGTACAGGCTCCACACGCGCACGCCGCCGCACGTCGCGCCGAGCGCGCGCGCCTCGACCTGCTCGCCGAACGCGGGCTGGCCCGGGAAGGAGGTCGCGACGTCGTCCAGGCCGACGCGCGAGACGACCGCGACGCCGTTCCACTGGTTCACGCCCACGTGCGCGACCTCGTACCCCGCCGCCTCGAACGGCGCGACGGGGAACTGCGCGTCGGCGCACTTGGTCTCCTGGAGCGCGAGGACGTCGGTCCCCGTCCGCTCGAGGAACGCGATCGCCCGGTCGACCCGGGCGCGGACGGAGTTGATGTTCCAGGTCGCGAGGCGCACGGGCCCCACCGTACCGACAGCCGCGCGTGCCGCCGGCACGACCGCCGCGCCGCGTCCTGCGCCGACGGCGGGCGGCGCAGGACGCGGCCCGTAGGCTGTGGCCATGGCGACAGCACTCATCACCGGCGCGAGCGCCGGCCTGGGCCTGGAGTTCGCGTGGCAGCTCGCCACGGCGCGGCACGACCTCGTGCTCGTCGCGCGCGACGAGGCGCGCCTCGAGGAGGTCGCCGGACAGATCCGGGCCGCCGCGGGCGTGCGGGTCCAGGTCCTCCCGGCAGACCTCTCCGTGCCCGACGACGTCGCGCGCGTGGCCGAGCGCCTCGCCTCTCCCGGCGGCCCGGACGAGCGCCCGGTCGGGCTGCTCGTGAACAACGCGGGCTTCGCGACCCAGCAGCACTTCGTGGGCGGCGACCTGGACGTCGAGCTCCGCGCGCTCGACGTCATGGTGCGGGCCGTCCTGGTCCTGTCCCACGCGGCCGCCGGTCAGATGACCGCGCGGGGCCGGGGCGCGATCCTCAACGTCGCGTCCGTCGCGGCGCTCACCGCGGGCGGCACCTACGCCGCCGCGAAGGCGTGGGTGCGCTCGTTCACGGAGGGGCTCGCCGTCGAGCTGCACGGCACCGGCGTCACCGCGACCGTGCTGTGCCCGGGCTTCACCCACACGGAGTTCCACGACCGCGCCGGGATCGACAAGTCCGTCCTGCCCGACCTCGCGTGGCTCGACGCCGACCGCGTGGTCTCCGCGGCGCTCGCGGACGTGCGGCGCGGCGTCGTCATCTCGACCCCGTCGGTGCGCTACCGCGTCGCGTCGGCCGCCTTGCGGGCGATGCCGCGCTCGGCCGTCCGGGCGATCGGCAAGTACCGGTAGACCGGGAGCCGACTACGCTGGCGGCGTGACCAGTGATCTCTCCTCGACGCCCCGCGAGCAGCTGCTCGACCTCATCCGCGAGCTCGCCGTCGTGCACGGCCGGGTGACGCTCTCCTCGGGCAAGGAGGCGGACTACTACGTCGACCTGCGGCGCGTGACGCTGCACCACCGCGCGGCGCCGCTCATCGGGCACCAGCTCCTCGACCTCCTCGAGGAGCGCGGGCTCGGGACGGCCGAGGTCGACGCGGTGGGCGGGCTGACGCTGGGGGCGGACCCGATCGCGACCGCGCTCCTGCACGCCGCGGCCTCGCGCGGGCAGGACCTCGACGCGTTCGTCGTGCGCAAGGCCGCGAAGGCCCACGGCATGCAGCGGCAGATCGAGGGTCCCGACGTCGCCGGCCGCAAGGTCGTCGTGGTCGAGGACACCACGACGACGGGCGGGTCCCCGATCACCGCGATCGAGGCCGTGCGCGCCGCCGGGGGCGAGGTCGTCGGGGTGGCGACGATCGTCGACCGCGCGACGGGCGCGGGCGAGAAGATCGAGGCGCTCGGCGTGCCGTACCACTTCCTGTTCAGCCTGGAGGACCTCGGCCTCGCCTGAGCCCGGACGGTCCCCGGCGCAGCGCCGCCGCCTGCCCGACGACGCCCCGTGGCCGTGCCGCGGGGCGTCGTCGTGCGGCCTGGGGTGCGGTCTGGCGTGCGGCGCGACGTGCGACGAGGCGTGCGTCACATCGGGATAGGTCAGGCTTACCTTGCTTTGGTGAGGCGAGCCTTATATGGTCCGTCACGACGGAGCGTCAGCACGCTCCGCGTCGTCGGTCCCGCTCCCCGCCGGGACCTCGCCCGGACCAGCACGGGAGACCTTGTGCGCACTTCCTCGTCGAGACGCGTCCGTCGCGGCCTCGCCTCCTTCCTCGCCGCGGCCCTCGCCGCCGGCCTCACCGTCGCCGGCGCGTCCGCCCCGGCCCAGGCCGCGACGGCCGAGATCCGGGGCGGCTCGGCCACCTGGAACTTCAAGGACTCCTGGACGGGCTACGTCGGCGGCGCGGGCACCATCACGCCCGCGCTGGTGGGCGGGAAGTCCGTCTACCCCTCCGCGTCCGGGAGCGTCGACCCGGAGACCGCCGTCGGCACGGTCCGCCTCGGCGGCTCCGTCCGCTACTCCGCGCACGGCGGCGCGCTCGACCTGACGATCTCCGACCTCCGGCTCGCCGTCACGGGCCCGACGTCGGGCGTGCTCACCGCGGACTTCACGTCGGCGGGCACCGTGTCGGACGACGTGGTCGTCGCGGAGGTCTCCGTCGGCACCGCACGCGCGGGGGACACGCTCGTCCTCACCGCGAACGGCACCTTCGCCGCGGGCATCGCGGCGGTGGACCCCCAGTTCGGCGGCTACGTCGACGAGCCGATCTCGACGCTCACCGCGACCCTCGACGTCCCGGCGCCCGTCGCCCCGGCGACCGCGACGTCGACGGCGCTCGCCGTCGCACCTTCCGGCGCGTCCGTCGCGGGCGCCCCGGTGACGCTCACCGCGACCGTCGCGCCCGCCGCCGCGGGCACGGTCGAGTTCCGCGACGGCGGCGCCGTGCTCGGCGCCGCGCCGGTGACCGACGGCGTCGCGCGCCTCGAGACGTCGGCCCTCGCCACGGGTGCGCACGAGCTGAGCGCGGCGTTCACGCCCGCCGACCCGGCGGCGTTCGTGGCGTCCGCCTCCGGCGCCGTCGCGCACACGGTGACGGAGCCCGCGACCGAGCCCGAGCCGGAGCCGGTCGCCGACCCGGTGGTGACCGTCTCGCCGTCGGCCCCGGTGGACCCGGCCGTGGAGAACACGTTCACGGTCTCCGGCACCGGCTTCGTCGGTGCGGGCGCCGCGAACGGCGCCTACGTGCTCCTCGGGGACGCCTCGATCTGGGACGGCAGCGGACCGCTCGTCGCGAGCGGCTGGCTCGCCCAGGGCTGGGTCATGCCGCAGCAGGTGCGCGACGGCGCGTTCACCACGACCCTCACCGTCCCGGCGGGCACGCTGGACCCGGCCACGGAGTACGTGGTCGCGACGTCCGCCGCCCACGCGCTCTCCGCGACCGACCGCAGCCTCGACACGTTCACGCCGGTCGCGGTGCAGGGCGCCACGACCCCGGGACCCGGCTGGGAGCCGTCGATCGAGCTGTTCGCCGCCGACGGCACCACCCCGCTCGGCGACACCCTGGTCCGTCCGGACGACACGATCGTCGTCAAGGGCTCGGGCTTCGACCCGGAGGCGAACGTCGCCCCCGAGGGCAACCGCCCGCCGATCTCCGGGGGCATCCCGGCGGGCACCTACGTGGTGTTCGGCAAGTTCGCGCCGCAGTGGCGGCCGTCCCAGGGCGCGGCGTCGTCCGCGCGCAAGGCCGGGTCGCAGCAGTGGGCGCTCGCGTCCGCGGCCCTCGACCAGGTCGACCCGCGCTACCAGGGCGCGATCCGCACCCAGTGGGCAGAGCTCTCCGAGGACGGCACGTTCACGGCCGAGCTCGTCGCGAGCGAGCTCGAGCTCGACGGCGGCCGCTACGGCGTCTACACCTACGCCGCCGGCGGCACCGTCAACGCCGCCCAGGAGCTCTACGCGCCCGTCGCGTTCACGACCGAGCCCGCCGCTCCCGTGTGGGAGCCGGAGATCGCGGTCCTCGCCGAGGACGGCGTGACGCCGCTCGGTGACACGGCGGTCTCGGTGGGCGACACGATCGTGGTCCGCGGCTCGGGCTTCGACCCCGCGGCGAACGTGGGTGGCCGCGGCGTCCCGATCCCGGCGAACCTGCCGCAGGGCACGTACGTCGTGTTCGGGAGCTTCGCCGAGCAGTGGCGCCCGTCCGAGGGCGCGGCGTCGTCCGCGCGCAAGGTCGGGTCGCAGGTGTGGGCCCTCGCCGAGCCGGTGCTCGACCAGGTCCCCGCCCAGTACCAGTCGGTGGTCCGCGCGCAGTGGACGGACATCGCCGCGGACGGCACGTTCGAGGCGCGGCTCGTGGTGAAGAGCCCGGGGCTGCTCGACGGCGGCCGGTACGGCGTCTACACCTACGGCGCCGGCGGCGTGAGCAACGCGGACCAGGAGCTCTTCGCTCCCGTCGCGTTCGACGCCCCCGCGTCGCTCACGGTGACACCCGCCACGACGACGGTCGCGGCCGGAGGCAGCGTCCGGCTCACCGTGGGCGGCCTCGTCGAGGGCGACGACGTCAAGGGCGTGACGTTCGGCGGCAAGGCCGCGACCTTCTCGCGCGACGGCACCGCGATCCTGCTCACCGTCCCGGCCGACGCCGCCGCGGGGCCCGTCCCCGTCGTCGTGACCTCCGAGCTCGGGGTGACGGGCAGCACGACGCTCACCGTCACGGCCCCGGCTCCGGGGGCTCGACCGACCACGACGACCCTCGCCTCCTCGGCGACCTCGGTCGTCGAGGGGACGGCGGTGACGTTCACGGCGACCGTCACCCCGAAGGCGGCCGGCACGGTCCGGTTCACCGCCGGGGACACGGCCCTCGGCACGGCGACGGTCGTCGACGGCGCCGCGTCGTACCGGGCGACCGGTCTCGCGGCCGGGTCGCACGCCGTGACGGCGACGTTCGTCCCGGCGGACAGCACCGCGTTCGTCGGTTCGACCTCGTCGCCGGTGACGGTGACGGTGACGGCGAAGCCGTCGGTCCCGACGACGGCAGGCGCTCTGACCTGGGGCGTCAAGGAGTCGTTCCGCAGCTACATCCAGGGCCCGGTCGCGGGCGGTGGCGCGACGGCGACGAACGGCGCGAGCGTCGTCGACGGCGTCTTCCGCTTCGGCCAGGCGGACGGTGGCACGTGGACCGCCGCGAGCGGCCGCGGGACCGTCGCGTACGCCGGGACGGTCCGCTTCACCGGACACGCGGGGGCGCTCGACCTCACCCTGGCGAACCCGGTCGTCGAGGTCACCGGCCCGGGCGCTGGCCGCCTGCTCGTCGACGCCCGCTCCACGGGCCTCGACGGCTCGACGTTCGACCGCAAGGGTGTCGCGGTCGCGACCCTCGCGCTCGGCGCGCCGACGACGAGCGCGGACGGGTCGGTGACGTACACGGACGCCGCGGCGACGCTCACCGCGGACGGCTCGCTCGCGTTCGTCGGCTTCTACCCGGCCGGGACCGCGCTCGACCCGGTGACGTTCACGGTCGGCGCGACGGCGACCGGACCCGGGGGCGGCGGCACGATCGGCACCCCGGGCGACGGGTCGACGGGCGGCTCGGTGGACCGGACGAAGGCGACGCTCTCGGCGTACCAGGCCGCCCCGGGCGACGAGGTCACCATCAGCGGCATCGGGTTCGGCACGAACGAGGCGGGGATCCGCACGGAGATCCGCTCGACCCCGCGCACGCTCGCGACGGGCGTCACGGCGAACGCCGGCGGCGCCGCGACCTCCACGGTGACGATCCCCCAGGACGTCGCCCCGGGCGAGCACACGCTGCTGCTGGTCGGGGCGAACCACACGGCGTCCGCGCCCATCACGATCGTCGGCACCGGGACCACCGGCACCGGGACGGGCGGCGCGGCGGAGCAGTGCTTCGCGCAGGGCGTCAACGGCGCGACGCTCTCGTGGGGCGTGAGCGACCGGTTCCGCGCGTACGTGACGGGCCCGATCGCGAAGGGCTCGGTCTCGACGAGCGGCGTGCAGGACTCCGGCTCGGCGTTCACGTGGAGCGGCGGCAAGGGCTCGTTCAACACGGACCTGGGCAAGGGGCGCGCGAGCTTCGGCGGCTCGGTGTCGTTCTCCGGGCACGAGGGCATCCTCGACCTGCAGATCAGCAACCCGCGCGTCGTCGTGAACGGCTCGTCGGGCACGCTCGTGGTGGACGTCCGGAGCAGCGACATGGAGGGCACCAAGAGCTCGTCGAACGGCGTCGCGTTCGCGAGCCTGGACCTGTCGGGCAAGAAGTCGACGTCGGGCTCCACGATCACGTGGAGCGGCGCTCCCGCGACCCTCACGGCCGCCGGGGCGAAGGCCTTCGCCGGGTTCTACGAGGCCGGCACGGCGCTGTCGCCCGTGACGTTCGGCTTCCCGATCGGCGGCGACGTGGAGTGCGACGCGTACTCGGGCGCGCTCGCCTCGACCGGGACGGACGCGGGCAGCCTCGCGCTCCTCGCCGGGACCCTGCTGCTCACGGGCGGGGCGATCCTGGCCGTGCGGCGCCGTCGTGCGTGCGGGGGAGCGGGGGCGTCAGACCAGGTCGACGAGGTCCGCGACGGAGTCGACGACCTTGCTCGGGCGGAACGGGAACCGGTCGACGTCGGACATCTTCGTGGAGCCCGTCATGACGAGGTACGTGTACAGCCCGGCCTCGATGCCCGCGACGACGTCCGTGTCCATCCGGTCGCCGATCATCGCCGTCTTCTCCGAGTGCGCGTCGATGCGGTTGAGCGCCGAGCGGAACATCATCGGGTTCGGCTTGCCGACGAAGTACGGCTTGCGGCCCGTCGCGGCCGTGATCATCGCCGCGACCGCGCCCGTCGCGGGCAGCGGGCCCTCCTGGGACGGGCCGGTCGTGTCCGGGTTGGTGCAGATGAACCGCGAGCCGCCGAGGATGAGGCGGATCGCCTTGGTGATCGCCTCGAACGAGTACGTGCGCGTCTCGCCCAGCACCACGTAGTCCGGGTCGGACTCGGTGAGCGTGTAGCCCGCCTCGTAGAGCGCCGTCGTCAGCCCCGCCTCGCCGACCGCGTACGCGCTGCCGCTCGGGATCTGGTCGCTGAGGAACTGGGCGGTGGCCAGCGCCGACGTCCAGATCGACTCCTCGGGCACGTCGATGCCCGACGTCGCGAGGCGCGCGCGCAGGTCGCGCGCCGTGAAGATCGAGTTGTTCGTGAGGATGAGGAACGGGCGGCCCTTGTCGCGCAGCGCCCGCACGAACTCCGGCGCGCCGGGGATCGCGTGCCCCTCGTGGACGAGCACGCCGTCCATGTCCGTCAGCCAGCTCGTGATCTCTCGTGTCATCTCAGGCGTCCTTCCCGTCCTTCTCGCCCTGCCCGACGGCGGTCGTGCCCTCGGTGACGGCCGGATCGCCGTCGGTGCCCGCCGCGTCGGCCGCGACCTGCGCCTCGAGCGCCGCGGCGCGCTTCTCGGCGCGGCGCCCGCGCCAGACCTCCACGATCATCGGGACCACCGAGAGGAACACGATGAGCAGGACGAGCGCCTCGATGTTGTCCTTGACGAACGTGATGTTCCCCAGCAGGTAGCCGAGCCACGTGAGGCCCACGGCCCACAGCAGCGCACCGAGCGCGTTGAACCCCACGAAGTGGCGGTAGTGCATCTTGCCGACGCCCGCGGCGACCGGCGCGTACGTGCGCACGATGGGCACGAAGCGGGCGATGACGATCGTCCGGCCGCCGTACTTCTCGAAGTAGGCGTTGGTCTGGTCGATGTACTTGCGCTTGAAGAACCGCGAGTCCGGGCGGTCGAACACCTTGGGCCCGACGGTGCGTCCGATGAGGTACGCCGTCTGGTCGCCGAGGAACGCCGCGGCGAAGAGCAGCGCGAGCAGCACGGGCAGGCTGATCTGCAGCGAGTCCTGCGCGACGAGCGCGCCCGCGGTGAAGAGCAGCGAGTCGCCCGGCAGGATCGGGAACAGCAGGCCCGTCTCGATGAAGATCACGACCACGATGCCGACGAGCGCGGCGTCCCCGAAGCGCTCGATGAGCGTCATCGGGTCCATCCAGTCCGGGCCGAGGGCGGCGACGGGTCCGGCGGCGCCGAGGCCCGCGGCGTGCGCGGCCCCGGGCAGGGCGGAGGCGAGCTCGGCGAGGGTGTTCACGGGTCACCAGCGTAGTGGGGGCCGGGCACCCGCCCCCGACGCCGGGTGTGCTCCGGCTGTGAAGGTCCCGCGCGGCCCGTCTGCCGGTCGTGGGCCGGCGCCGGGCAGAATGTCCGGCATGGCGAGCATCGCGGTGGTGGGCGGGACCGGCGCGGCAGGCCGCGCCGTCGTGCAGGAGGCCGCCGCGCGCGGCCACGAGGTGCGCGTGCTCTCGCGGCACGCGCCCGACGACGACGCGCGCGTCGCGGGCACGACGCACCACCGCGTCGACCTCCTCGGGTCCGACGGCGCCGTCGTCGCGGCGCTCGACGCGGCGCTCGCCGGGACCGACGCCGTGGTCGACGCGAGCAACGGGATGTCGCCGGGGGCGATGAAGGTGTTCACGGTCGGGGCGGGCCGCCTGGCGGAGGCGGCGCGCCGCGCCGGGACGGGCCGCGTCGTCGTGCTCTCCATCGTGAACGTCGACCAGGGGGACTACGGGTACTACCGCGCGAAGGCCGAGCAGGAGCGGGTGCTGTCGTCGGGCGGCGTCCCGACGACGGTCGTGCGCGCGACCCAGTTCCACGAGTTCCTCGAGATCTTCCTCGGGCGCGACGGGCGGCTCGGCCGGTGGGCTCGCCTCGGTCTCCTGCCCGTGCCGCGCGGGGTGCGGTTCCAGCCCATCGCGCTCGCCGATGTCGCGCGGGCGCTCGTCGACGCCGCCGAGGGGACGCCGCCCGCGGGCGGCGTGCCGGGGCCGGGGCCGGACGCGACGACGGTGACGATCGGCGGCCCCGAGGTCCTCGACGCCCGCGACATGGCCCGCGCGTGGCGCGCTGCGCACGGCTCGCGCCGCCCCGTCGTCGGGGTGCCTCTGCCCGGGCCGCTGGGCGAGTTCTTCCGCGCGGGCCGCAACCTCGTGCCCGAGCGCCGCTACGGGACGCTCACCTACCGCGACTGGCTCGGGTCCCGCGCGTGACGCCGTCCGACGCCCCGCGCGAGGTGCTGCCCGGGGCGCGCCCCGCCGTCGGGCACGACGGCGAGCGCGCCGAGGAGCGGGAGGTGGGGGTCGGGCCGTGGCCCGGCGGGCCGGACGCGTGGCCGCGCGTCCCGGACCCCGAGGGCCCGCCCGGGGCGACCCGCGTCGACCCGCGCTACGACCCCGAGCTGCTCGCGCACGGCGACCGGCGCAACGTCGTCGACGCCTACCGCTACTGGACCGTCGAGGCGGTCGTCGCGGACCTCGACGCGCGCCGCGACCCGGCGCGCTCCCTGCACGTCGCGATCGAGAACTGGGCGCACGACCTCAACATCGGCTCCGTCGTGCGCACGGCGAACGCGTTCAACGTGGCGGGCGTGCACGTCGTCGGGCGGCGCCGGTGGAACCGTCGCGGCGCGATGGTCACCGACCGCTACCTCCACGTGCACCACCACGCGTCCGTCGACGACCTCGCGACCTGGGCCGCGGGGGAGGGGCTGCCGCTCCTGGGCGTCGACAACCTCCCGGGCTCCGTCCCGATCGAGGGGTGCGCGCTGCCCGCGTCGTGCGTGCTGCTGCTCGGCCAGGAGTCGACCGGGCTGACGCCCGAGGCGGTCGCCGCGTGCCGTGCCGTCCTGCACATCACCCAGCACGGCTCGACCCGATCCCTCAACGCCGGGGCGGCGGGCGCGATCGCCCTGCACGCGTGGGCCGCGCAGCACCTCGCCCCGGGCGACGGCGCGACGGAGGGCCGGGCCGTGGTCACGCGGCGACCACAGGTCGAACGGCCCTGACCCTGCGCTGTCA
The DNA here is from genome assembly GCF_051844275.1 of Cellulosimicrobium sp. CpK407. NCBI lineage: Bacteria > Bacillati > Actinomycetota > Actinomycetes > Micrococcales > Promicromonosporaceae > Cellulosimicrobium > Cellulosimicrobium sp. CpK407. Next base: position 159,162 of record NZ_JBGNYC010000003.1, on the reverse strand, counting down.
TCCATGCCAGACTTTGACCTGACAGTCCACCCCGCACGACTCCACAGGAGCTCCGCATGCCCATCGCAACCCCCGAGGTCTACGCCGAGATGATCGACCGGGCGAAGGCAGGCTCGTTCGCCTACCCGGCCGTCAACATCACCTCGTCGCAGACCATCACCGCCGCGCTCCAGGGCTTTGCCGAGGCCGAGTCCGACGGCATCATCCAGGTCTCCGTGGGCGGCGCCGAGTACGGCTCGGGTTCGACGGTCAAGGACCGCATCGCCGGTTCGCTCGCGCTCGCGGCGTACGCGCGCGAGGTCGCGAAGAACTACCCGGTGCAGATCGCGATCCACACCGACCACTGCGTCAAGAAGAACCTCGACTCGTGGGTCCGCCCGCTCCTGGCCCTCGAGGCCGAGCAGGTGAAGAACGGCGGCCTGCCGACCTTCCAGTCGCACATGTACGACGGCTCGGACGTCCCGCTGGACGAGAACCTCACGATCGCGGCGGAGCTCCTCGAGCTCTCGCAGGCCGCGCGCACGATCCTCGAGATCGAGGTCGGCGTCGTCGGCGGCGAGGAGGACGGCCACGAGGCCGAGATCAACGAGAAGCTCTACACCACGGTCGAGGACGGCCTCGCGACGGTCGCGGCGCTCGGCACGGGCGAGAAGGGCCGCTACCTGACGGCCCTCACGTTCGGCAACGTGCACGGCGTGTACAAGCCGGGCGCGGTCAAGCTCCGCCCGGAGATCCTCAAGGAGATCCAGGACGCCGTCGGCGCGAAGGTCGGCAAGGCGAACCCGTTCGACCTGGTCTTCCACGGCGGCTCGGGCTCCACGGCCGAGGAGATCTCGGCCGCGGTCGACTTCGGCGTCATCAAGATGAACATCGACACCGACACGCAGTACGCGTTCACGCGTCCGGTCGTCGGCCACATGTTCTCGAACTACGACGGCGTCCTGAAGGTCGACGGCGAGGTCGGCAACAAGAAGGCCTACGACCCGCGCGCCTGGGGCAAGCTGGCCGAGGCCGGCATGGCCGCCCGCATCATCGAGGCGTCGCAGCAGCTGCGCTCGGCGGGCAACAAGATCCGCTGACGCGCCGAGAGCCGGCGCTGCGCCGGCTCCGGACGCGCGAAGGCCCCCGGTCCGTACGGACCGGGGGCCTTCGTCGTGGGTCGTGCCGGCGGGATTCCGGTGACACCGGGTCGTGACCCGTGCGGCAGGGTGGCGCCGGCCTCAGTCCGTGGCGCCCGCGCCGTTGCCCGGAGGCTCGTCGAGGTCGAAGCCGGGGTCCACGTCGACGATGTCGAGCAGCTCGCCGATGCGGGTCACCTCGAGGAGGAACCGGACCGTCGGCGGAGCGCGCAGGACGCGGACCCGGTGCGGGCCGCGCGACGCGAGACGCGCGAGGAACGCGACGCCGGACGAGTCCATGAAGGTGACGTGGTGCGCGTCGATCTCGACGGGGAGCCCGGAGTCCTCCGCCGCGGCGGTCGCCTCCTGGAGGTCGGCGCCGAGGTCGGCGTCGATCTCGCCCGAGAGGACGATGCGGGCCCGCGTCGTCCCCACGATGACGTGCACGCTCGCCGGGTCGCCCGCCCCGGCGGGGTCGCCGGCGACGCCGACCGGACGGTCGGCGGCCGAGGGTGTACCTTCGCGCACCGGCGCTCCTCTCTGCGTGGTCCCGACCCGTTCCGGTCTCGGGAAGCACCAATCTACGGTTGAATGTCCAGTCGGGACAGTAACGCGACCGTGGCGTCCGGATCCAGACGATCGACGCACGGACCGTCGGAGGTGACGATGGGCAGCTCGCCGGGGCTCGGCACCGACCTGCCCGCGCACGTCCAGGAGCTCTGCACGCGCGCCATGGAGGGCGCCGGCGTCGCGATGTTCGTCACCGGCCCCCGCTCGGACGAGATGCCGATCGTGTGGGTGAACGCCGCGTTCGAGCGCCAGACCGGGTTCGCCGCGGCCGAGGTCGTCGGCCGCAGCCCCCACGTCCTCGAGTCCCTCCTGTCGGAGCCGGTGGACGCGCAGGAGCTGCGCACGGCCATCGCGGAGGAGCGCGAGATCACGCACACTGTCCGCGCGCTGCGCCGCGACGGCTCCCCGGTGTGGACGCAGCTCTCGCTCGCCCCGCTCGCCGGCCCGGGCGGCACCGTCACCCACTGGGTCGGGGTGCAGGTCGACGTCTCCGAGCACCTCGAGCGGTACGCGGCCCAGGTCGCGTCCCTCGCGCTGGAGCGGCGCGAGCGGGCCGTGCTCGACGTCGTCTCCCGCAGCTCGGACCTCCTCGCCGACCTCGACCAGCCGTACGCGCTGCGTGACATCACCGAGCTCCTCGCGGGGTACGTCGTCGACTGGGCCGGCTTCTACCTCAACGACGACGGGCTCCGGTACGCGGAGGGCGTCGACACGGCAGCGCCCCCGAGCGGCCGGGGTCAGCGCCACGGCCGCTACACGCCCGGCGCGTTCCCCGTCGCGCCCGGCCTGCACACGACCGACGCGCTCGGCGACTCCGCGGCCGTCACCGGCTCGGTGCCGCGCGTGCGCCTGGTGGACGTGCCCGACCGCGTCCAGGACGTCCTGGACGGGCGCATCGAGGGCCCCGTCACCCTCGACCTCTCCTCGACGTACCCGCAGTGGTCGGCCTCCGGCTGGCTCCAGCGCGACCTGCACCACCGGCTCGCCGGCCTGCCGCACCGTCCGGGCTCCGTGACGGTCACGGCGGTCCCGGGGCGACGCCGCATCCTCGGCCTGCTCGTCACGGGCGACGCGTCCGACGTGGGGCCCCACGGGCTCGGCACCGAGACGGAGGCGCGCGAGGGCGTGCGCACGCTCCTGCAGGTCATCGCGCGCCGCGCCGGCACCGCGATCGACAACGTGCGGCTCTACGCGCGCGAGCACCGCCTCGCCGAGACGCTGCAGCGGGCGATGCTGCCCGAGCAGGCCGACGTCACCGGGCTCGACGTCTGGACCTACTACGCGCCCAACTCCGAGCACGCCCAGGTGGGCGGCGACTGGTACGACGTCCTGCAGATCGCGCCGGACGTGGTCGGGCTCGTCATCGGCGACGTCGTGGGCCACGACGTCGAGGCGGCGGCCGCGATGGGCCAGCTCCGCTCGGTCGTCCGGTCGTACGCGTACGAGCTCACGACGCCCGGGCCGGTGCTCGAGCGCGTCGACCAGCTCGTCCAGGGCATGCGCATCCCGCGCTCGGCGAGCCTCGTGTACGCGGCGCTCACGCAGCCGGACGCCGCGCAGCCCGAGGACGCGTGGCGCATCGAGTACTCGCGCGCCGGGCACCTGCCCCCGCTCCTGCTGCGCGACGGCACGGTGACCCAGCTCGACGACGCCGGGGGCGCGCTCGTCGGGTTCGGCGGCCGGAGCCGGTCGACGGGCGTCGCGGCGCTCGCGCCGGGCGACACGCTCGTCTTCTACACCGACGGGCTCATCGAGCGCCGGGACCGCGCCCTGCGGGTGGGGCTCGAGGCGCTCGTCGCCGCGTCGGAGGCCGTCACGGCCGTCGACGCCGCGGGCGTGGGCGAGGAGCTGCTGTCCCGCCTCGCGGACGCCCCCGAGGACGACGTCGCGCTCGTCGTGGTGCGCATCCCCGACCCGGTGCACGACGCGTCGGCCGTCGTGCTGAGCCCGCGCAGCCGCCGCTGGCTCCTGCCGAGCGAGCCCGCGTCGATCGGGCGCGCGCGGCACGCCGTCGTGCGCACGTGCCAGGCGTGGGGCGTGCGCGACAGCGCGAACGCGGAGCTCGTCGTCTCAGAGCTGGTGGCGAACGGCGTCCTGCACGGCTGGGGGCACCTCGCGCTGCGCCTCTTCGACACGGGCGACGGCATCCGCGTCGAGGTGGAGGACTCCAACCCGGCGCCGCCCGTCCCGACGGACGGGCACCCGAACCGCATGGGCGGGTTCGGCATGCAGATCGTCGAGCGGCTCGCGGACTGGGGCTGGCGCCCGACGGCGTCCGGCAAGCTCGTCTGGGCGACGCTGCGGCCCTCCGGGCGGTAGCCGGTCGTCGCCGACGAGACCCGACCGTCAGGCCGGGGGCTCGACCTTCGCGAAGCCGGACGGCGGCGTCGCGGGCTCGCAGCGGTGGTCGGAGTCGATGCGGAAGAGCTCGAGCGCCCCGCACACCTCCAGCACGAACAGGTCGCGGTCGTCGCAGCCGCGCAGCACCGTGGCGCCGCCGCGCTTGCGCCCCGAGTCCGCGAGGGAGATGAGGAACGCGGCGCCGGTGGAGTCCATGAACGTCACGCGGCACATGTCGATCACGAGGAGCTGACGGCGCAGCCCGACGACGCGGGCCGCGATCTCCGGGAACTGGTCGCGCTCGGCGAGATCGAGGTCTCCGGCGATGACGAGAGTCGTCGTCGCGGGGGAGGTGGCGATCTCGATCATGTCGTCGACTCTAATCGTCGCCCGGGTGGGTCGCGCGCCCACCGCCCCTGCACGGCGGTCGCGCGACCCGGGCCGTCAGCGCAGCGCGCGGACCTCGTCGGCCGACGTGCCGGAGTCGCGCAGGAACTGCTCGCAGCGCTCGGCCTCCTCGACCTCGCCGATGTACGCCGCGCACTCCGCGAGCGCGAGCAGCGCCCGCAGGAAGCCCTGGTTCGGGACGTGGTCGGCGGGGATCGGTCCCTGACCCCGCCAGCCGGCCCGGCGCAGGGAGTCGAGGCCCCGGTGGTACCCGGTGCGCGCGAACGCGTAGGCCGTCACGGCGCCGCGGGACCCGTTCTCGTGGAGGAAGTCCTCGGCGAGGTACGCCCACGCGAGCGAGCTCGCCGGGGTGCGGGCCGCGATCTCGTACGGGTCGCCGTCGGCGGCGATGGCGTCGCGGACGTGCGCGAAGTCGTCGGGGAGGCGGACCGGCGCGGGGCCGTCGAGGAGGTTCGCGTGCGTGTCGCTCATGGAGCCATTCTGCCCGCCCGGGATGCGCCCGGCACCGGAACGTGCCGAACCCGGGGTCGCTCCCCACGCGGGCCGCACGATGAGGAGCGATCACGGGCTCGGCGGACGCGCCGTGGACGACGGACGCCCGAAAGGTCAATGGCCGGTAAACTCGGCGCCGGTCCCCGGGTGACTGCCGCCCGGGTGACGCCTCGGGCCCGCGGGCCCAGCGCCGTCGGGCACGACCTGCCCGCTCCGCTCCGGACGCCGGTGCGCCCACGACCATGACCGGCCCGAGGAACAGGCAGTGCGAAAGTGGGGATTCCATGCCAGGCGTGGTGCTCGTCGGTGCCCAGTGGGGCGATGAGGGCAAGGGCAAGGCGACCGACCTCCTCGGCTCCCGGGTCGACTACGTGGTCAAGTTCAACGGCGGCAACAACGCCGGCCACACGGTCGTCATCGGGGACGAGAAGTACGCGCTCCACCTGCTGCCGTCGGGCATCCTGTCCCCGGGGGTCACGCCGGTCATCGCGAACGGCGTCGTCGTGGACATCGAGGTGCTGTTCCAGGAGCTCGACGACCTCATCTCGCGCGGCGTGGACGTCTCGCGCCTGCTCGTCTCGGGCTCGGCGCACGTCATCGCGGGCTACCACCGCACGATCGACAAGGTGAGCGAGCGGTTCCTCGGCAAGCGCCGCATCGGCACGACCGGCCGCGGGATCGGCCCGGCGTACGCGGACAAGATCAACCGCGTCGGGATCCGCATCTGGGACCTGTTCGACGAGAAGATCCTCGCGGAGAAGATCGAGGGCTCACTCGACCAGAAGAACCACCTGCTGGTGAAGGTCTACAACCGTCGCGCCATCACGGTCGACGAGACCGTGGCCGAGCTGCTGCAGTACGCCGACCGGCTCAAGCCGATGGTCGCGGACACGGCGCTCGAGCTGAACAAGGCGCTCGACACGGGCAAGAACGTCCTCTTCGAGGGCGGGCAGGCCACGATGCTCGACGTCGACCACGGGACGTACCCGTTCGTCACGTCGTCCAACGCGACCGCGGGCGGCGCGCTCACGGGCTCGGGCGTCGGGCCGACGCGCATCAGCTCCGTGATCGGCGTCATCAAGGCGTACACGACCCGCGTGGGCGAGGGCCCGTTCCCCACCGAGCTGTTCGACGCGAACGGCGAGTACCTGCTCAAGCAGGGCGGCGAGTACGGCGTCACGACGGGCCGAGCGCGCCGCTGCGGCTGGTACGACTCGGTGATCGCGCGCTACGCGACCCGCGTCAACGGCATCACCGACATGGTGCTCACCAAGCTCGACATCCTCACCGGGTTCGAGAAGGTGCCGGTGTGCGTCGCGTACGACGTGGACGGCGTCCGGTACGACGAGATGCCGCTCGACCAGACCGCGTTCCACCACGCGAAGCCGATCTACGAGGAGCTCGACGGCTGGTGGGAGGACATCTCCGGCGCCCGCACGTTCGAGGACCTGCCGACGAACGCGCAGCGCTACGTGCTCGCGCTCGAGGAGATGTCCGGCACCCGGATCTCCGCGATCGGCGTCGGCCCGAGCCGCGACGCGATCATCCCGCGCCACGACCTCATCCACTGACGCCTCGTCGCCGAGCCGACGACGGACGCCGACCACGGCCCGGACGCCCCGCGGGGTGTCCGGGCCGTCTCGGTAGACTCGGCGCCCGTGAAGATCCTCGTCGTCGGGACCGGTGCCCGCGAGCACGCCATCGTCCACGCCCTCGCGCACGAGGCCGACCGCCCGGGCGCCGAGCCGCACGAGCTGCACGCCGCCCCCGGGAACCCCGGCATCGGGGACCTCGCGACGCTGCACGCGGTCGACCAGAACGACGGCGCCGCGGTGGCCGCGCTCGCGACCGGCCTGGGCGTCGACCTCGTCGTCGTCGGCCCGGAGGCGCCGCTCGTCGCGGGCGTCGGGGACGCGGTGCGCGAGGCGGGGATCCCGGTGTTCGGGCCCAGCGCCGAGGCGGCGCGGCTCGAGGGCTCCAAGGCGTTCGCCAAGGACGTCATGGCGGCGGCGTCCGTCCCGACGGCGCTCGCGCACGTCTGCACCGACGTCGACCAGGTCGCGGCCGCGGTCGACGCGTTCGGCGCCCCCTACGTCATCAAGGACGACGGCCTCGCCGCGGGCAAGGGCGTCGTCGTCACGGAGGACCGGCAGGCCGCGCTCGAGCACGCCGCGGCGTGCTTCGCGACCCCGCGCCGCGCCGCCGACGGCACGCCCGAGGACCCGCGCGTCGTCGTCGAGGAGTACCTCGACGGCCCGGAGGTCTCGCTCTTCTGCGTGAGCGACGGCGCGACCGTCGTCTCGCTCGCGCCGGCCCAGGACTTCAAGCGCGCGTTCGACGCCGACGCCGGTCCCAACACGGGCGGCATGGGCGCCTACAGCCCGCTCCCCTGGGCGCCGGAGGGCCTCGTCGACGAGGTCGTCACGCGCGTCGCGCAGCCGACGATCGATGAGATGGCGCGCCGCGGCACCCCGTTCGTCGGCGTCCTGTACGTGGGGCTCGCGCTGACGAGCCGCGGCACGCGCGTCGTCGAGTTCAACGCGCGGTTCGGAGACCCGGAGACGCAGTCCGTGCTCACGCGCCTCGCGACGCCGCTGTCCGCCGTGATGCTCGCGGCGGCGCAGGGACGCCTCGCCGAGGTCGGCCCGCTGCGCTGGCACGACGACGCGTCGGTCACCGTCGTCGTCGCGGCGCACGGCTACCCGGGCGCCGTGCGCGGAGGCGACCCGATCACGGGCATCGACGCGGCGGAGGCCGTCGAGGGCGTGCACGTGCTCCACGCGGGGACGTCGCGCGGGGACGACGGCGGCCTGGTCGCCGCGGGCGGCCGCGTGCTGTCGGTCGTGGCGCGCGGCGCCGACCTGGCCGAGGCGCGCCGTCGGGCGTACGCCGCGGTCGACCGCATCGTGCTCCCGGGCTCGCACCACCGCACGGACATCGCGGCGAAGGCCGCCGCGGGCGAGGTCAACCTCGCGGGCTGACGCCCGCCGTCGGGCCGCCCGCCGACCCTGACGCGCCCGGGCGCCCGTCGAGCACGACCTCTCCCGCCGTTGAACACGACATGGCGGTCGCTTTCACGCTGATAACGACCGCCATGTCGTGTTCGGCGCCCTGGGGGTGGGTCCTGTCAGGCTCGGTGCCACTTCTGGGCCGCGGTGCCGTTGCACGTCCAGATCTGGAGCTTCGTCCCGTCGGTGCTGTTGCTGCTCGGGACGTCCACGCACTTGTTCGCGAGGACGGACACGAGGTCGCCCGCGCCGCTCAGGACGAACTGCTGGGCGGGGTTGCCGCTGCAGTTCGCGAGCTGCACGGCGGTCCCGTCGGCCGTGGCGGCCCAGGCCACGTCCATGCACTTGCCACCCGCGCGGACCGTGCCGTCGGGCTCGAACCTCCAGCGCTGCGCGCTCGTCCCGTTGCAGGTCCAGAGCTGGAGCCGCTTGCCGTCGCTGAAGTCCGAGCTCGGGACGTCGATGCACTTGCCCGCGAGCCCGACGAGCGCGCTGCCCGAGCCGCCGCCCGTGGTGACGAGGGACAGCCCGTACGCCGAGAGGATCGGGTTCACGGGCTGGTAGATGAACTTGCCGCCGTTCGAGCAGTCGTTGATGCGGCCCGACGTGACGCCCTGCGCCTGGTTGCCCGAGATCACGGAGCCGCCGGAGTCGCCGCCCTCGGCGCACGCGGAGCCGCGCACGAGCCCGGGGATGTCGCCGTTGCCGTAGTTCACGGTGATGTTCTTCTGCTCGATGACGCCGCAGCGCCAGCCCGTCGTCGCGCCGGACCGGCAGACGGACGCGCCCACGGGCGCCTCGGCGGACCCGGCGACGTCGACCGTGCCGCCCGCGTAGTTGTTCACGCGGGGGACGGGGGTGAACCCGGCGTCGACGCGCACCCAGGCGTAGTCGTGGCCGGGGAACGACGCCGCCTGGACCGTGCCCATGCGCGCCCAGCTCGCCGTGAGCACCTCCTTGCCGGCGGCGCCGCAGTGCCCGGCCGTGACGAAGCCGCCCTGGACGGCGAAGCCGATCGAGCAGGCCGAGCCCGACGACGCCCCGGGGTCCCGCGTGATGTACCGGTCGCCGCCGCGCACGTCGGCCGCGAGCTCGTACGGTGCGTCGACGACCTCGGTCCGTACGGCCGACGGGTCGACCCCCGACGCGGCGACGAACGCCTCGGCCGCGCCGGCGTCGAGCGACTCGACCACGACCTCGTTCGTCGTCACGTCCACGTACCAGGCCTGGACGGCGTCGGGCGTCGCCGCACGGTCGAGGTCCGCGGCGAGCGCGTCCAGGTCGGCGAGGCTGTGCTCGACGACGACGGCCTCGGCGCCGGCCGCCTCGACCTCCGGGACGGCGGAGGGGTCCGTGACGGCGACGACGGGCGTCGCGGCGTCGGCGTCGACCCACGTGCCGGCGTACGCCGCGCCCAGACCGCCGCTCAGCGACTGCTCGACGGCGCCTGTCGCGGCGTCGAGCGCGAGCCGGTCGGCGACGCCGGCCGCGTCGAGGCCCAGGTCGCGCTCGAGCGCGTGGAGCTGGCCGGGGGACAGGTCGTCCGGACTCGGGACGGGCCCGGCGAGCAGCGCGGGCGCCGCGCTCCCGGCGGACGTCGGGGTGCCGGCGGGTGCGCTCGCGCTCGCGGCCGTCGCGAGCCCGACGCTCGCGACGACCACCCCGATCCCGGTTGCTAGCGCTGTCAGGCGATGGTGCATCGTGCCGTGGTGCATCGTTGCCTCCTCGGTGCGGATGTCGCCCTGCCGTCGTCGGCAGGGCCGGGACGGCGGTGCAGGCGCCCCCGAGGGGGTCGCTCCGATGCGTGCCCCCGACGGTGAGGGAGCGCTCCCACGACCGTCCTGAGGGCACAGTAGCGACTTCCGCGACGTTCGTCGCGTCCGGGCTCGGCGGCGGTCCTCGTCCCGTGCTGTCGGGTGCGGTCGGCCCGGCGCCCGACGGGACGCCGGGCCGGGCCGCCTCTCGGTGGTGGGCGGGGAGGGCGACCTGTCGTCGGACACGGTGCCGCGCCGGTGGAGGGCGGTGCGAGACTAGGGGCCGTGACCGACACCCCTCAGGATCCTGCCTCGGCCCTCTCGCTCGGCGAGGTGGACGCCCTCGACACCGCGGCGCTCGACCTGCCCGGCTGGACGCACGTGTACTCCGGCAAGGTGCGGGACCTCTACGCACCGGACCTGCCCGCCGTCGGCGGCGTGCACCCGCTCGGCGACGTCGTCCTCGTCGTCGCGAGCGACCGGGTCAGCGCGTACGACCACGTGCTGTCGCCCGGGATCCCCGACAAGGGCGTCGTGCTCACGCAGCTCAGCCTGTGGTGGTTCGAGCAGCTCGCCGACCTCGTGCCGAACCACGTGGTGTCGACCGAGGTGTCGTCGGAGCCGGGCGACGGCCTCGTGCCCGACGTCGTCGCCGGCCGCGCGATGATCTGTCGCCGCCTCGACATGTTCCCCGTCGAGTGCGTGGCGCGCGGCTACCTCACCGGCTCCGGGCTCGTCGAGTACCGCGCCGGGGGAGAGGTCTGCGGCGTGCCGCTGCCCGCCGGGCTGGTCGACGGCTCGCGCCTGCCCGAGCCGATCTTCACGCCCGCGACCAAGGCTGCCGTGGGCGAGCACGACGAGAACGTCTCCTTCGACGTCGTCGCGGAGCAGATCGGCCTCGACGACGCCACGCGCCTGCGGGAGCTCACGCTCGCCGTCTACGCGCGCGCCGAGCAGATCGCGCGCGAGCGCGGCGTGATCCTCGCGGACACCAAGCTCGAGTTCGGCGTGGACCCGACCACCGGCCGGACCGTCCTCGGCGACGAGGTGCTCACGCCCGACTCGTCGCGGTTCTGGCCCGCGGACCAGTGGGAGCCGGGGCGCGCGCAGCCGAGCTACGACAAGCAGTTCGTCCGCGACTGGCTCGTGTCGCCCGCGTCCGGGTGGGACCGCGCGTCCGACACCCCGCCGCCCTCGATCCCCGCAGAGGTCGTCGCGCGCACCCGCGCCCGGTACCTCGAGGCGTACGAGCGGCTCACGGGCTCGACGCTCGGCTGAGCCGTCAGGCGGTCCGGGCCGCGCCCGGGCGCACGTAGGTGTGCCCGCTCGGCGCGGTCCACCGGACCGCGCCCTCGGCGAGCAGGGCGGGCCGCCAGCCGTCGCGGGCACGGACGACGCGGTGGTGCCGGCAGAGCGCGACGAGGTTGTCGGCCTCCTGCGCGGCGGCCGCGGCGGCGTCGTCCGCGCCCGGCCGCGGTGCCACGACGTGGTCGAGGTCGCAACGGAACGCCGGGACGCGGCAGCCAGGGAAGACGCAGGTCTCGTCGCGCGCGAGGACGCGCGCGACGGTCCGCGGCGACGGTCGTGCCCTGCCGCGCTCCATGGCCGGGGCGAGTGCGAGCGGTGCTGCCACGCGGACCTCCCTGCGTCGTCGAGCCGTGGTTCGTGCGAGGGCGGGGAAGGGGCAGGACCCCGCCCTCGCACCGTGCCCGAGCGTGCGTCTCGAACACGTGTTCGACTCTAGCGGCATCCTCCGACACGCGTCGAGGGCTGGCTCTATGGGTCGTCATCCGATATATATCGTTCATGGCACCGAGCCCTCCCGCGTTCCGCATGACCGAGCAGGCGTACCTCGTGCTGCTCTCCCTCAGCGCGGAGCCGCGGCACGGGTACGCGGTGATCCAGGCCGTGCGCGAGCTGTCCGACGGCCGCACCCGGCTCGGGGCCGGCACCCTCTACGGCAACCTCGACCGGCTCGTGGCGGCCGGGCTCGTCGAGCCGACCGGCGAAGAGGTCGTCGACGGCCGCCTCCGGCGCTACTACCGCGCCACCGACGACGGGCGCCGCGCGGCCCGGACGGAGACCCTCCGCCTCGCCGAGCTCGCCGAGCGCGCGCGGCGGTCCCTGGAACGCCACGGCCCGGCGGGTGCCGCCGACGGCCTCGCGGGGAGCGGCGCGTGAGCGCGGGCGGCGCGGACCGGTACGAGCGGTCCGCCCGGTTCTGGCTCCGCGCCTACCCGCCGCGCTGGCGTCGCCTCCACGGCGACGAGGCGCTCGCGGTCCTGCTCGACCTCGCGCCCGCATCCGACGACGCCGGGGCGCCGCACGGCATCGGCGCGCGCGAGGCGTGGGGGCTGGTGCGTGCGGGCTGGGCGCTGCGCCGGCGGGAGCACCCGCCGCTCGGGCGCTGGTTGCTGTACCGGCTGTTCGACGCCCGGCTGCCCGTGCGCTACTGGTGGTGGGTCGCCGACGACATCCACGGCGTGCTCTACCCCTGGCGCGTGACCATGACGGGGCTCGGGACCGCTCTCGCGATCTTCTACGGCTGGCCGGTGCTGGCGCAGCTCCTGTTCTCCGTCGAGGTCACCAGGCCCGACCTCTGGCTGATCCTCCTGTGGTGCGGGACGTTCCTCGGCGGAGGGCTCCTCTTCCGCCGTTCGCACGTCGCGCGCGCGTGGCGCAAGCACGTGCTCGACGGCAACATCCCCGTGGACGTCCCGGCAGATCCGCCGCGGGCAGCCGGGGCCTGAGCCCGGCAGCGCCGTCGTGCCACGGTGCGGACGGCCGCCGGACGTCGCCCGTGCGCCCGGTAGACTGGGCGCGGAATCCCGCCGTCGGCTCCCGCTCGTCCCGTCCCACCGACCGTCCTCGACGGCCGTGACGTGGTCGGGATCCCGGAGCCCCGGCCCTCCCGAACTCTCTCGCCAAGGAGCCCCCGTGGGACGCGTCGTCGTCGAGGTCATGCCCAAGCCCGAGATCCTGGACCCGCAGGGCAAGGCCGTCGTCGGGGCGCTGCCGCGCCTCGGCTTCACCCAGTTCACGTCCGTCCGCCAGGGCAAGCGGTTCGAGCTCGAGGTCGACGGCCCGGTCACGCCGGAGATCCTCGCCGCCGCCGAGGAGGCTGCGGTCAAGGTGCTGTCGAACCCGGTGATCGAGGACGTCGTGCGTGTCGCCGACATCGAGGCCGACGCCGCCGCGACGATCACGTCCGAGGGGCTCGCCTGATGAGCGGCGCGACGCTCGCGACGGCGCGGATCGGCGTCGTCACCTTCCCCGGCACGCTCGACGACCGCGACGCGGCGCGCGCGGTGCGTCTCGCGGGCGGCGAGGCCGTGTCGCTGTGGCACGCGGACGCCGACCTGCACGGCGTCGACGCGGTCGTCCTGCCCGGTGGCTTCTCCTACGGCGACTACCTGCGCGCGGGCGCGATCAGCCGCTTCGCGCCCGTCATGGAGTCGATCGTCGACGCGGCGGCGGGCGGCATGCCTGTCCTGGGCATCTGCAACGGCTTCCAGGTCCTCACCGAGGCCCACCTGCTGCCCGGCTCGATGGTCAAGAACGACCACCTGCACTTCATCTGCCGCGAGCAGGTCCTCGTGGTCGAGAACGCCGAGACGGCCTGGACGCGCGACTACACGGTCGGCCAGCGCATCACGGTCCCGCTGAAGAACCAGGACGGGCAGTTCGTCGCGGACGACCGCACGCTCGACGAGCTCGAGGCCGAGGGTCGCGTCGTCTTCCGCTACGACGGCTGGAACCCGAACGGCTCGCGCCGCGGCATCGCCGGCATCACCAACGCCGCGGGCAACGTCGTCGGCCTCATGCCGCACCCCGAGCACGCCGTCGAGGCGGGCTTCGGGCCCGCGAACGAGGCCGGCCCCCGTGCCGGCACCGACGGGCTCGGCTTCTTCACGTCGGTCCTGGGCGCGCTCGTCCACGCATGACCGGGTCGGCGTGACCGGCGCGCCCTCGCGCGTCCTGCCCGACGGCGTCGGGGGCCCGGGCACGCGCGTCACCGTCGAGGCGGTCCCCGGGGACGACGCCGCGGCCGAGCTCCTGCGCACGCGTCAGCAGGCGGAGCTCGCCGCGCGGTACGGCGAGCCCGACGCGGGCGCGTTCGAGCCCGAGGCGTCGGTCGCGAACGTCGTGGTCCGGGCGGGCGGCGAGCCGGTCGCGTTCGTCGCGCTGCGCGACGTGTCGGGCACGCCCGACGGCCGCGGCGGGACGCACCCCGCGCGCACCGGGGAGGTGAAGCGCCTCTGGGTCGAGCCCGACCACCGCGGCCGCGGTCACGCGCGCACCGCGATGCGGGCCGTGCACCGGCACGCGGTCGTCGCCGGGCTCGAACGCGTGGTCCTGGAGACCGGGACGCTCCAGCCCGAGTCGATCGACCTCTACCTCGCGCTCGGCTACGTCCCGATCGAGTCGTACGGCCACTACGCCGGGCACCCGCTCTCGCGCTGCTTCGCGCTCGACCTGAGGGCCGCGTGCGGTCCGGGCGTCGGCACCGGCACCGCGGACGAGACGTCGGCGACGAGCGGCCGGCTCGGGGCGAGCATCCCGCGGGCGACCGTGGGCCCGAGCGAGCCCGCGAGCGTCGCTGCCCGTGAGGTCGTGGAGGTCCGCCCCGTCCCGTGGGACGACCCGGACGCGGCAGCACTGCGCCGGGAGATGCACGAGACGTCGTCCGCCGTCCTCTACCCCGAGCTGTTCGGCGGGCTCGACGCCGCGGGCGGGTTCGACGCGGTCGACGCGCGCCTGGGCGACGACGTGGTGACGACCCTCGTCGCCTACCGGGACGGGGAGGCCGTCGGGTGTGCGTCGCTGCGTCGCCCCGCACCCGGGGCGCCCACCGACGCGCTCGAGGTGAAGAAGGTCTACGTGCGCCCACGGGCACGCAGGACCGGGACGGCCCGCAGGCTCCTCGACGGGCTCGAGGCCGTCGCGCGCGAGCGCGGGGCGGCCCGGCTCCTGCTCGAGACGGGGATCCGCCAACCGGGCGCGATCGCGCTCTACCGCTCGCTCGGGTACCGCGCCGTCCTCGCTTTCCCGCCGTACGTCGGCGACAACCACGTCGCGCTCTGCTTCGCGAAGCCGCTGGTCTGAGGGTCGCACCAGGGGATTCTCGGGGTCGTGCCGGATATGCCCGCGGTGTCCGCCTCCGCTAGGGTGTCCCCGTGATCCCCCTCGCGACCGGTGCCTACTCCGTGGCCTCCGTCGTCATCGAGCTCCTCGGCTGGGTCGCCGCGGTCGCGTCGCGGGTGCCGGGCCGGGTCGGGGTCCTCGCGGGCGAGCTGCGCGAGACCGCCGTCGAGTGGGGGCTCCCGGTCGGCGACGTGTCCGACCTCTACGCCGCCTTCCCCGTGCGCCTCGCGCTCGCCGTCGGGGCGGTCGCACTCGTGTGCGCGGTCGTCGCCCTCGTGCACGGCCTCCGGGAGCGTCAGCGCGCCGGCGGGTCCACCGACGCGTCGCGCGTCAGCGGGCGCTGAGCAGCGGCGCGACCTCCCGCCCGAGGAAGCGGACGAACCCCTCCACGTCCGGCTCGTCCGCGGTCGGCTGGACCGCGACGGCCGTCGCGCCCGCGTCCGCCAGGGCCAGGACGGCTGCGGCGATCGTCGCGGCGTCGCCGCCCGCGCCGATGCCCTGACCCGCCTCCTTCCCCCACAGCGGCACCTCGCGGTCGACGCGCTCCTGCGCGCCGGGACCGGTCGCCGCGATGAGCGTCGCGTGGACGTCGAAGCCGTCGACGGCTCCGCCCGCGCGTGCCGCGTCCGTCGCGACGCGCACGTCGTCCGGGGTGAGCGCGTTCGCGAGGATCAGTCCGTCGCCCAGCTCTCCCGCCAGCGCGAGCGAGCGGGGACCCACGCCCCCGAGCCACAGGGGGACGGGCTGCGTGGGAGGCCAGTCGAGCCGCACGGCGTCGAGCGTGACGTACCGCCCCGCCGTCGTGACCTCCTCGCCCGCGAGCAGGCTCCGCAGCGTCGTGGCGTGCTCGCGCAGCAGCGTCAGCGGCGACGCGACACGGACCCCCGCCTGCCCCATCCACTTCTGCACGCCGTGGCCGACGCCCGCGACGAGCCGTCCGGGGAACATCCGGGCGAGCGTCGCGACCTCCATCGCGGTGATCGCCGTGCTGCGCAGCGGGGCCGGCATGAGCCCGATGCCGACGCGCACGTGCTCGGTCCAGGCCAGCGCGGCGGCAGCCGACGCGAGGCCCGACTGCTTGAAGCAGTCCTCCCACACCCAGAGGTCGTCGAGGCCGGCCTCCTCCGCGGTCGCGGCGAGCCACCGCAGGCTCTCCGGGGCGTGGGTGGGCACGAACGCGATACCGAGCCGTGGTGTCGTCATGCTCGTCATCGTGCCGGACGCCACCGACACCCGGCCGTCCGCTCAGCCGTCGTCGCGGCGAGCGCGTGACCTGCCGCGGGCGGACCGTCGTGCGAGCGCGTCGGCCCGCGCCAGGAAGGCGAGCTGCGCCGCGACGGACTGGCGTGCCGCGTCGAGGACGGACGGGTCGACGTCGGCGTAGACGCGCGCGACGACCTGCTCCACGGCGTCGTCCGCACCCGCGGTCAGGCCGAGCGCGGCGAGCGTCGCCCGGACCTGGGACAGGCGTTCGAGCCGGTGCGCGCGGTACGCACGCACCCGCTCCGCGAGGTCGTCGACGACCGGCCCGTGGCCGGGGAGCCCCGTCGCCCGGCCCGGCCCCGCGGCGGCGACGGCCTCGATCGCGTCGAGGCTCGCGAGGTAGGCGCCGAGCGAGCCGTCGGGTGCGGCGATCACCGTCGTGCCGGTCCCGAGCACGGTGTCCCCGGTGAGGACCGTCGTGCCCGACGGCGGCCCCGCGTCGCCGGCGGCGGTGTCACCCGACGGGGTGCCGCCGGGCGGCACGTCGCCGAGGGTCGCGTCGCCGAGATGCTGGTCGGCGGGTGCCTCGCCGCCCGGGCGTGCGCCGCCCCTGGCGAGGTCGCCGGGCGTGGTGAGCGGGCCGTCGTCGGTCAGGACGAGGCAGACCGAGTCGGCGGTGTGGCCCGGGGTGGCGCGCACGACGATGCGCAGCCCGGCGGCCTCGATGACCTCGCCGTCGCGCAGGGGCGCGCCACCGTGGCAGTGCGCCGGGTCCGCGGCGCGCACCGGCGCCGCGGTCCGCTCCCGCAGCCCGGGAGCCCCGGCCGTGTGGTCGGCGTGGCGGTGCGTGACGAGCACGAGCTCGACCGGCCCGGCCGCCGCCAGCGCGTCGAGGTGCACCGCGTCGTCGGGCCCCGGGTCCACGACGACGCACGTCGCCGACCCGGGCGCGCGCAGCACGTACGAGCGCGTGCCGTCGAGCGTCATCGGGCCCGGGTTGTCGGCGCGCAGCACCGCGGCGAGCCGGGTCACGGGCGTGGGCGCGGTCATCTCGGGCCGTCTCAGGCGCGGTGCCGCAGGACCGACGGGCGCCCCTCGTCGTCCCACTGGGAGAAGCGCGCGTCGATGAGGGGGCCGACGAGGTCGTACGTCTCCCACGTGTCCGGCACGCGGTACACGTCCTCGGGCTCGCCGTCGCCGGGGCTCACCGCGTCGACGTAGTCCTCCAGGTAGAGGCCGCCGTCGTCCTCGTCCTCCTCGTCGCCCGCGTAGTACGCGCTCGCGAAGGCCGCGCCGACGGCGTCGAGGTCCTCGTCGACGAGCCTGCCGTCGCACGCGTCGAGCACGAACGCGCCGGGCGTCGTCCTCCGGTCGCGCAGCGCGGCGAGCTCGTCCGCGGCGCCGTCGGCGAGCTCCTCGGAGACGTGCCCGCCGAGCACCGCCCACGCGAGGAACACGCCGATGTGCGTCGCGCCCGCCTCGGGGCCGGCCTCCGGCGGGTACCCCTCGCCGTCGGAGTGCCAGGCCGCGTCGTCGTACGTCGTCGTCATGCGGTGACGCTACAGCCTCCCGCCGACCACGACATGAGGGTCGATATCCCGCGGATCACGACCCTCATGTCGTGTTCGACCGCGTGCCAGGTCGTGTTCGGCAACGGGGCGGGCGGGTGGGGACGGGCGGTCGGGTGGGGACGGGCGGTCGGCGGGTCAGGCCGCCGGGTCGCCGGCGAGGGCGGCCGCGAGGAGCTCGAGCGTGCGGGTGCGGCCCGGGGTGGAGTCCAGCGGCTCTTCGGCGCGCGACGCCGCGACCGGCACGATCATCACCTCGTCGACCCCGTGGCGCTCGGCGAGCCGACGGACCTCGGCCGCGGCGTCGTCGGGCGTCCCGACGGCCCAGCGGCGCAGGCTGTCCTCGACCATCTGCCCGGCCGCGCCGTCGAGGGGCGCCGCCAGAGCCTCCTCCACGGTCTCCAGCGCGGTGAGCGGCTGACCGGTGCGCAGCCGCGACATCATGCGCGCCTGCGGGAGCGCGCGGGCGCGCGCCTCGTCCTCCGTCTCCGCCACGACGGCGTTGAGCGTGAGGAACGTGCGCGGCTCGGGGAACGCCTCGCTCGGGCGGTAGCCCTCGCGGTAGAGCGCGAGGATCTCGTCGACGCCCTGCCCGGAGAAGTGGTTCGCGAACACGTAGGGCAGCCCGAGCTCGGCCGCGAGGCGCGCGGAGTAGTCGCTCGACCCGAGCAGCCAGACGGTCGGTGCGCCGTCGGCGGCGGGGGTCGCGTGCACGTCGTACACCTGGCCGCTCGTGAGGCGCAGGGTCGCGCCCTGCGGGCTCATGAGCGCGAGGATGTCGGTCACGTGCTGCGGGAACCGGTCGACGTCGGCCGTCGGGCCGGTGATGCGCAGGAGCTGCGTGACGACGGGGTCGGAGCCCGGCGCGCGGCCGATGCCGAGGTCGACACGGCCGGGGGCGATCGCCTCGAGCGCCGCGAACTGCTCCGCGACGACGAGCGGCGCGTGGTTGGGGAGCATGACCCCGCCCGAGCCGACCCGGATGCGGTCGGTGACCGACGCCGCCGCGGCGATCATGACGGGCGGCGTCGACGCCGCGACCGCGGGCATGTTGTGGTGCTCGGCGAACCAGTAGCGCTCGTACCCGAGCCGGTCCGCGAGGCGGACCAGGTCGAGCGACGCCCGCACCGCCTGGGTGCTGGACTGGCCCGAGCGGACGGGCACGAGGTCGAGGACGGACAGGCGGGGGGTCTGGGTGCTCACCCTCGTGCCAACCGGCGACCCCCGAGCCTCATTCCCCGTGAGTGCCGCGGCACGTCTGTCAGGATGGTCGCCATGGACGTCCCCTCGATGATCATGGGCGCCGCGATCGCGTCCGTCGCCTGGATCGTGCTCGTGCCGTGGGGTCGGCTGAAGGAGCTGCGCGAGCGGGATCAGGCGGAGCGCGCGGAGGACTGACCGCCCGGAAGCGGCGTCCGCAGCCCGCTCGCCCGGTGGACCGGGCTCGTGACCGCCGTGCGGACCGCGTCCTCGGAGCCGACGACGCGCACGAACGACTGCGCGCGCGTCACCGCCGTGTAGAGCAGCTCGCGCGTGAGCAGCGGCGACGTCGCGGGCGGCAGCACGAGCGTCACGCGCTCGAACTGGCTGCCCTGCGCGCGGTGGACCGTCATGGCGTGCACGGTCTCCACCGGCGGGAGACGGTGCGTCCGCACGCGCAGCGGCGCACGCGGGTCGCCGAACACGGCGACGACGCCGACGCCCCCGGGCTCGGCGACGAGCACGCCGGTGTCGCCGTTGTAGAGACCCACCTCGGCGTCGTTCGTCGTGACCAGCAGCGGCCGGCCCGCGACCCACGGGGAGTCGGTCGCGTGGTGGCCCGTGGCCTCCTCGACCCAGGCCTCGACCTGCGCCGCCCACCGGCCCCGACCGGCGGGGCCGCGCCGGTGCGCGACCATGACGCGGTGCCGGGCGAGGGCGTCGAGCGCGGCCCGCGCATCACCCGCCCGAGCAGCCTCGACCAGCAGCGTGCCCGCGGCCACGGCGTCCGCGCGGACGGTGGCCAGCACGGCCTCGTCGGGCACGTCGTCGGGGGTCTCGAGGAACTGGACGGTCCCGTGGCCCGCGCGCAGGAGCGCGAGCGTCGCCTCCGCGTCCCCGGCCCGGATCGCCGCCGCGAGCGGCAGGATCTCGGAGTCGCGGTCCTGGCGGTGGACGGTGCGCAGCCGCACGACGCCGTTGCCCAGGACCGCGCGGTCGTCCACCTCGCCGACGGCGGGCGGCGGGGAGCCGGCGAGCGCGACGTCGGCCGTCGCGACCACGACGCCCGCCGTCGCGGGCGGGGCGACCGGCGCCCGGTGCACGAGGTCCCCGAGCACGGCCCCGGCCTCGACGGACGCGAGCTGGTCGGGGTCGCCGACGAGCACGAGCCGCGCGTCGGGCCGCAGCGCCTCGAGCAGCCGCGCCATGAGCGGCAGGGCGACCATCGAGGTCTCGTCGACGACCACCACGTCGTGCGGCAGATGGTGGTGCGCGTCGTGCCGGAACCGGGTGCTGCTGCCCGGCCGGAAGCCGAGCAGGCGGTGCAGCGTCGTCGCGACGGGGGCGCCGACGCGCTCGCGGTCGGCGGCGTCCGGGAACCCGGCGACGACCTCGCGCACCGCCTCCTGCAGGCGCGCGGCTGCCTTGCCCGTGGGCGCGGCGAGCGCCACGCGCAGCGCGGCGCCGGACGTGGTGCCGGCGGACGACGAGGTCGGGAGCGCGGCGTCGTGCAGGACGGCGAGCAGGCGCGCGACCGTCGTCGTCTTGCCCGTCCCCGGACCGCCCGTGAGCACCGTGAGCCGGCGCGTCGCGGCGTGCGCGGCGGCGAGGCGCTGCCGGGTGTCGTCCGCCGCGGGAAAGAGGCGGGCGAGGGCGGCGTCGAGGCGGTCGCGGTCCACGGGCAGGTCGTCCGCGGCGAGCCGACCGTCGACGTCGTGCCGCACCGCGAGCTCGTCGCGCCAGTACCGGTCGAGGTACAGGGCGCCGCCCACCCAGCGCGCGGGACGGTCCGCCGGCCCGTCGACGCCCGCCGCGACGAGGGGGCTGCGCGCGATCGCTGACGCCCACGCGGTCCGGTCCGGCCAGGGCAGGTCCGTGGCGTCGGTGCGCGCCGCCTCCTCGTCCTCGGGCAGCTCGAGCGACCCCAGGTCGTCGAGGCGCACGCACACCGACCCGCTGCGCACCGCGCGCACGGCGAGCGCGACCGCGAGCAGCACCTGGTCGTCCTGCTCGCCCGTGAGGTGGCCGAGCCGCAGCGCGACGCGCAGGTCGGCCGCGGAGACCACGCGCGCGTGGTTGAACGCGGCGAGCCACGCGCGCACCCCGACGGCGAGGCGCGGGTCGCCCTCGTCCACCGGAGGGGCCGGGGGCACGGCGGGCACCGTCGCGCCGAGAGGGGCCGTGGTCATGCGCGACCTCCGTCGAGCAGGGCGGACAGGGCGACGACGAGCCCCGGCGGGGGCGTCCAGGCGACGACGCCGTACGGCGCGCCGTCGGGACCGGTCGGGGTGTCGGGGCCGGCCATGCCGCGCACGAACAGGTACGCGCCGCCCGCGAGGTCGCGGTCGGGGTCG
This sequence comes from Cellulosimicrobium sp. CpK407, assembly GCF_051844275.1. Classification (NCBI taxonomy): domain Bacteria; kingdom Bacillati; phylum Actinomycetota; class Actinomycetes; order Micrococcales; family Promicromonosporaceae; genus Cellulosimicrobium; species Cellulosimicrobium sp. CpK407. Next base: position 138,002 of record NZ_JBGNYC010000003.1, on the reverse strand, counting down.
TAGTCGCGCACGCGCCAGCGCAGGTACCGGTGCAGCGCGACGAGGTAGAGCACGAGCTGGAGGGGGTAGTGCGAGGCGAGCATCGCGTCGCGCGTCGCGTCCGGGTGGTAGTCGCCAACGGCGAGCGGCACCCCGGGCGGACCGACCCGGTTCGTCTTGTAGTCGACGACGAGGTAGCGCCGGCGGCCCGTGGGGTCGGGACGACCGTCCGGCCCCGCGACGGGAACCCGCAGCACCGCGTCGATCGACCCCGTGAGGTACCCCCGCAGCGGGACGCCGCCGCCCGCCGCTCCGCTCGCCCCGGAGCCGTCCGCCGCCTCGTCGGCCAGCGCGGCGAGCAGGTCGGGGTAGCGGGCGAACGCGTCGTCGGCGGGCAGGTGGGCGCGCAGGACGTCGGCGAGGTCGCGCAGCGTCGAGGGCGTGACGCCCTCGGTCTCGTCCCCGCCCGCGAGCGGGAGCTCGAACTCGAGCTCGGGCAGGCGGTCGCGCGGGTCGACGTCGGCGAGCGTGAGCCCGCCCGCGATCGGTCCGAGCGGGGTGCGCAGCGACAGGCCCAGCGCCGCCGCGAGCGACACGGGCTCCACCCCGGGCACGCGGACCGTCGCCGCCTGCGCGCACCGGGCGCGGACCTCGGCATCGAGGTCGTCCGCCGCGGTGTCGACGTACTCGAGGATCTCGTGCACCAGCGTGCCGAACGCCGTGCCCCCCGGCTGCCCCTCGTAGGGCGAGGGGACGTCGGCGCCCGGACGGGTCGTGGGCGCTCCGCCCGGCCCCTCGGCCGGCACAGCGCCCGTCCCGTCGTCGTCCGGCGTCTCCTCCGGCTCGTCCTGGACACCCGGGTCCTCGGGCTCGCTCTCGATCCCGCCGACCGGACCGTGGTGCGCCGCCGCGGTGAGCGCCGAGTACGACGCGCGCCGCCACTCGCGGTCGGGCAGGTGCGTCGCGGCGGCGAGGGCGAGGTCGGACCCGGCGCGGGCTCCGGGCGACCAGCGCTCGCCCTTCGGCCGGGCATCGACCTGCTCGACGACGACCGTCCCGCCCGAGCGCGCGGCGACCGCCTCGAACGCGGACCGGACGGCGTCGTCGCGCATCGCGTCGGGGCGGGCGTGCCGGCCCGGCTCGCCGCCGAGCATCCGGTCCGCGAGCAGCAGGCGCGTGAGCGGGCCGGACCCGGTGCTGCGCTTGGTCGGCGTCCAGTGCACGACGACCTGGTGCCGGGCGCGCGTGAGGGCGACGTACAGCAGGCGCAGGTCCTCGCCCAGCTCCTCGTCGCGCCAGCGCGCCTTGGCGTCCACGAACCCGGGGGAGCCGACACCGCCCAGGTGCAGGACGCGCTGCCCGTGGTCGTCGTGGAACGCGAACAGCTCCTGGTCGTCCGACTCGAACCGCTCCCAGCCGAACGGGACGTACACGACGCCGAACTCCAGGCCCTTCGCGGCGTGGACGGTGACGACCTGCACGGCGGCGGCGTCGGTCTCGAGGCGCCGGGTGCGCTCGTCGGTGAAGACGGTGCCGACCTCGGCGATCCGGGCGCGCAGCCACGCCGTGAGGGCGGCCGTGCCCAGCCCGTCGGTGACGGCGGCCTCGTGGAGAGCCTGCGTGACGTGGCGCAGGTCGGTGAGGTAGCGCTCGCCGTCGACCCGGGCCATGACCCGCGCGGTCGTACCTCCCCGGGCCGCGACCTCCGCGACCGCGGCCACGCCGCGGTCCGCGAGCAGACGCGCCCAGGTCCGGACGGTGTCCCCGAGCTCGTCGTGGTCGGCGTCGCCGGCGGTCGCGAGCCGCTGCGCGTCCCAGCCGACGAAGGGGGTGAGGGCGAGCGCCGTCGCGCGGCGGTGCAGACCGGGCTGCTCCAGCGCGGCGAGCAGGGTGAGCCAGTCCTGGGCCGCCGCCGAGCCGAACACGCTCGACGGCCCCGACACGACCGCGGGCACGCCGAGCGCGACGAGCGCGGAGCGCACCGCCTCGGCCTGCGCGTTCGTCCGGGTGAGCACCGCGACGTCGCGCGGCTCCAGCGGCCGCCACCGCCCCGTGCCGGTGCCCACGCCGTCGTCGCCCGCCGCGCCGAGGGCGTCGTCGCGCACGCGGTCGCCGCCGCCGTCGGCGGTCCCCAGCCGCCCCGCGACGTCCGCCGCGACGTCCCGGGCCAGCAGGCTGCGGGCGTCCGGGGCCGACGGCGCCGACGACCCGCCGAGGCGGTAGGCACGCCGCGTGACCTGCCGCAGCCGCACCGGCGCACCGCCGGAGAAGCGCGGCTCGGGGTGCGCCGCGTCGACCGGGCGCACGACGATGCGCGGGTCGCCGAGCGCCGTCTCGCCCAGCAGCGCGTGCAGGCCCGCGAGGAGCGGTCCGTCGCTGCGCCAGCTCGTGCTGAGCGTCGCGGTGTCCGTCGCGTCCTCGACGGCGCGCAGGTACGTCACGACGTCCGCGCCGCGGAACGCGTAGATCGCCTGCTTGGGGTCGCCGATGAGCACCAGCGTGCGGCACTCCTCGGGGTGCCCGTGGAACGCCGTCCGCAGGATCTCCCACTGCTCGGGGTCGGTGTCCTGGAACTCGTCCACCATGACGACGCGGAACCGCGACCGGACCCGTCGCGCCGCGGTCGCGCCGTGCTCCGGGTCGGTCAGCGCGCGGCGCAGCAGCACGAGCAGGTCGTCGTAGTCGAGCAGGTGCATCGCGCGCTTGCGCGCCTCCACCTCGCGACGGGCCGCGACCGCGACCTCGTACCGCGCCGCCGCCACCGACCCCTCGGCCGCGTCCGCCGGCGCGACCACCGCCCCGTGGTCGCTCACCGCCGCCCGGGCGACGTCGCGCACGTCGCGCGGCGAGAGGATCGGCTCCGGCTCGTCGGCGAACCGCCGCACGTACAGGTCGTCGGTGACCTCCTCGACGAGGTCCGCGACGTCGGGCAGGAAGCTCGTCGCGAGGTCGACGTCGGCCGCCGTCCCCAACGCGGTGAGCATCTGCTGGCAGAAGCCGTGCGTCGTGGTGATGGTCGCGGCGTCGAGCTGGGACAGCGCGACGCGCAGGCGCTCGCGGCGGCGGTCGAGCTCGTCGTCGTCGACCGCAGCGAGGAACGCGACGAGGTCGTCCCGGCTGGACGCCGGCGCGGGCCCGCGCAGCGCGCGCTCGGTCGCGACGAGGCGCTCGCGGACGCGGTCGCGCAGCTCCGAGGTCGCGGCGCGGCCGAAGGTCACGAGCATGATCTCCGGCAGGGCGGCCACGCCCTCGGCGACGTAGCGCGTCGTGAGGGTCGCGATCGTGTGGGTCTTGCCCGTGCCGGCGCTCGCCTCGAGCACGACCGTCCCGCTCGGCAGCGCGCCGAACGGGTCGAAGCGCCGGGGTGCGCTGCTCGTCCCCGCCGTGCCCCCGTGCGCGGGGGCGCCGTCGGTCGCGGTCCGGGACGTCGCGCCGTTCACCGGGCACCTCGCAGCTCGTTCTCCAGCAGGGGCTCCCACACGCGGCGCGCGAGCGCACCGAGGCGGGTCGGGTCGTCGGGGAAGCGGCCCAGGTCGGCCGTGGTGGCGAGCCCCGCGACGTCGGGGAGGGCCGGGTCCTGGCCCCACGCGAGGACGACGTACGGGTCCTTGCGCTCGAAGCCCTTGTTCCACGCCCAGCCCGCGCGCATCAGGGCGTCGCGCGCGTCGCTCGTGCGCCGCTCCTCCGTGTAGCGCAGCGACGCGTCGGGCAGCAGCGGCAACGGCTCGCGCGCCGCCTCGTCGCGCAGCGCCACGAGGTCCGCGAGGACCCGGGACGCCGTCTCGCGGTCCGGCGGGGTGAGGGTGGACCACGCGACGCCCGGGCCCCGGGACGAGCGACCGATCGCGACGGCGTCCCACGGGCGGCCCGGGTCGCTCGCCGTGAGCGCGAGCGCCTGGACCCAGGCGCGCAGCCGGTGCTTGGGACCGAGCCGCGAGTACTCGGTGCGCACGACCCGCGCCCCGTGCACGCCCGGCACGCTCCCGACGAGGGTGCGGCCGTCGGGCAGCACGGCGCGGACGTCGACCGTCTCCGCGGAGCTCAGCACGTCCTGGCTCACCGGGCGGCCCGCGGCGAGGTCGGCCTCGCGCGCGGCCTCCACGGCGGCGACGCGCAGCGGGCCGACGGCGCGGACCACCTCCTGCAACGCCGAGCGGCCCAGCTCGCGCGGCGGGACCTGGCCCCGGCGCCACTCGGCCTGCATCGCCCGGTTCGGGTCGACGCCGGCGAGCGCGGCGCGGAGCACGCGGTCGCCCACGCCCCAGCCCGCGAGGCCGGTGAGCGCGAGCGGGAGGCGGTCCTCGACGTCGTCCTCCTCCAGCACGAGCCCGACGTCGAGCGTGTGCTGCGCGAACCAGCGCGGCGCGTTCTCCAGCAGGCGGACCAGGTCGTCGAGCTCGACGTCGGCGCGGGCGTCCGCCCCGGCGTCCGGGACCTCGCCGGCCGGCTGGCCGCTCTCGGCCACGGCCAGCAGCGAGAGCGGCGCGCCCACCAGCGCCCCGACCGGCTGACGCGTCTCGCGCGCCTGGCGGGCGCCGTCGAACGCCGCGCCGTCGTGGCTGAACGGACCCGGCACGCCCAGAGCGCCCGGGATGAAGTTGCGCTCGTCCACGGTCTGCAGCGGGTGCTGCACGACGACGTGCTCGCGCGCCGGGCGCCCGTCGGGAGTCCGCGCCACGCGGTCGAGCGCGTCGAGCAGCTCCGCGACGGGGACCGCCGGCGGGCGGGCGGCGCCGGTGCGCTCGTCGGCGCCCGTGTGCACGACGACGAGGTGGTCGCCCGCCGCCGCCACGGCGTCGAGGAAGATCTGCCGGTCCTCGCTGCGCGCGTCGCGCTCGCCGATCTCCGGGTGCCGCGCGAGCAGGTCGTCGCCCGCGGGAGCAGCGGTGCGGGGGAAGACGCCGTCGTCGAGGCCCAGGAGGCACACGACCCGGTGCGGCACCGAGCGCATCGGCTCGAGCGAGCACACGGTCAGCGCGCCCGTGCGGAACCCGGCACGGGTCGGGCGCCCCGCGAGACGGTCGTCGAGCAGCGCGCGCACGTCCGCGAGCCGCAGCGCGACCCCGCCGTGCGCGGCGCCCGCCGCGCGTACGTCGCCCAGCACGCGGCGCGCGGAGCCGATCTGCCACCCCTCCGTGGGCGGCGCCTCGGCGAGCAGCGTGAGCGCGCGGTCGAGCGCGTCGAGCCAGTGCGCCAGCGGGTGCACCCCGTCGAGCGCGCGCAGCGTCTCCGTCAGCCGTGCGACGAGCTCCGCGAGGCGGCCCGCGAGGTCCACGTCGGTCGAGCCGACGTCGTCCAGCGGCAGCGCCGGCCCGACGAACCGCGCGTCCTCGTCCGCCATCGCCGCGCCGAGCAGGAGCCGGTCGAGCGCCGCGTCCCAGGTGCCCTGGCGGACGCTCTCGTTGATGTCGAAACGCGCTCGGCGCGCGCCGTCCTCGCCCCAGTGCACACCCGCCTCGACGGCCCACTGGCGCAGGCGGTCCACGTCGTCGTCGGAGAACCGGAACCGGCGCCGGACCGGCGCGCTCGCCGCGAGGTCGAGCACCTCCGACGCCGTGACGCGGCCGTCCGCGAGGCGCAGCAGCGTGGCGAGCAGCGCGAGCACGGGGTTCGTCGTCCCGGCGCCGCGGTCGGCGAGGCTGACCCGCAGGCGCTGGCCGGGGTGCGCGTCCTCGCCGAGCTCGGGGACCGCGCCGAACGTCGCCGTGACGAGGGGCGCGAACGTCTCGACGTCCGGGCACAGCACGATGACGTCGCGCGCCTGGAGCGTCGGGTCGGCGGAGAACAGGCCGACCAGCGTCTCCCGCAGGACCTCGACCTGGCGCGCGCGGCCGTGGCACGCGAGCACCTGCACCGACCGGTCGGCGGGGTCGACGACGTGGGTCCCGTCCGGCGTGTCCGTGCGGAGGGCGCGCTGCAACGCGCCCAGCAGCGTCGGCGGGGTGGGTGCGGCCTCGTGCCGGGTCTCGTGCACCGCGCCACCCCCGGCGAGCCGGAGCTGCAGCTCGACCGCGTCACGGCCGGTCGACGCGAGGAACGGGTGCCGGGCGAGCGTGGGCAGGTCTGCGCGACGTCGCGTGCCTGCGTGGTCCGGGGCGGTGTCCTCGGTGAGGTCGTCGCTCGTGGCGGGGGCGCCGTCGTAAGCCGCGACCTTCTCCCACAGCGCGGGCGACGGGTGCACGAGCCACAGGTGGACGTCGCGGTGCTCGGCGAGCGCGTGCAGCACGCGCAGCTCGTCCTCCGGGAGCCGCGTCGGGCCGAACACGGACAGCCGCGGCGGGAGGTCGACGGCCGCGGGGTCGGCGCGGAGCGCGGCGACCGCGTCCTCGACACGACGTGCGGGGTCCGTGGCCGGGACGCGGTCGACCAGGCGGCGCCAGAGCTCGGGCTGCCAGGCGAGGTCGTCCGGGGTGTCGCCGGACTCCGCGACCGGGGACGCCGCCGACCACGCGAGCACGACCTCGGGCCGCTGCCGCGCGTAGTCGACGAGCAGGTCCGCGAGCCGGCGCGCGAGCGTCAGGCGCCGGCCCCGCCGAACCTCGTCGCCCGGGTCGCCGACGTACCGCGCGAGCGGTGCCGCCCACGGCTCGGCGAGGTGCGCGTCGAGCACCTCGAGCACCGACCAGGCGAGCCGCTCGGGGCGCCACGGGTCGTCGTCGGGGGCGAGGTCGGTGAGGTCCGCGACGACCTGCTCCACGAGCCGGCGCGGGCCGCGGAAGTCCACGTTCGCGCAGATCCCCGACGTCTCGCCCGCGCCCAGGTGGTGCGAGAGCCGCTGCGCGAGCCACCGCTCGACCCCGCGCGTCGGGACGGCCACGACGTCCGGCGTGAACGGGTCCTCCGGCGCCTCGGCGAGCACGGCGGCGAGCGGCGCCACGAGCGCCTCGGCACGCTCGGAGCGGTGCACGTGCAGCAAGGGGACCCCTGTCGGTGGTGGCGGACCGGTCGTCGCGCCCGCCGGTCGGCCGGGCGCTACGAGGAATCTACGAGGTGCGTCCCACACCGTCGAACCGCCGTCCACATCGTCGGGAACGACGGTGCCGTCCTGGGCGGACGTGCCGGCTGACGCACGCCCGACCGAGAGGCGCACGCCGGAGCGCGTCGCTCCCTCGGACGTGCGTCACTTGACCTCCGGCTCAGCGCGCCGTGCGACGAACACCCACTCGCGGCCCGGGCGGTCGGGCGCGTCGCGGACGTCCACGACCTCGAAGCCGCACGCCACCAGCGACGCCTCGACCTCGTCGCGCTCGCGGAAGCGCAGCGTCGAGTCGGAGTGCAGCTCGGTGCCGTCGGGCAGCACGGTCGTGTCGTGGAAGGACACGAACGGGAGCGACACGTCGGTGAGGTCGGTCCACGACTCGACCGGCCCGACGTCGGGCACGTCCACGCGTACGGTCGTCGCCTCGCGGACCCAGCCCTCCCAGGCCCGGCGCGCGGGGTCGCGCGTCTCGAAGACCAGCCACCCGTCCGGGACCAGCGCGGAGCGGACGCCGCGCAGCGTCGCGGCCCACGCGTCGTCGGTGAGGAACACCTGCGCGACGTTCGCCGTCATCGTCGCGAGGTCGACCCGGAGCGGCGGGAGCGTCGTCGCGTCGCCGTGCAGCCAGCGCACGCGGTCGGCGCCCGGCTTGGTGCGCGCGACGTCGAGCGACGCGCCCGCCGGGTCGACGCCGACCACCTCGATCCCACGCCCTGCCAGGAGGCACGCGAACGTCCCGGTGCCGCACCCGACGTCGAGCACGCGCCGCGCGCCGAGCTCGTCGACGATCGCGACGTACGCGTCGAGGTCGCTGCGGTCCGGGTCGAGCGGGTCGTAGAGCGCGGCGAGGCGAGGGTCGTCGAAGATCGCGTCGGGCATCCCCCGACGCTACGAAGGCCCGCACGGCCGGTCCACACCATTCCGGAGCACGCGCCGACCAGGCGCCTGTTGCCCGCCGACCATGCTGTCGTGGCCCGTCCCGACGCCGGGACGGGCCACGACCACATCGTCGGCGCGAGGGTCGTCAGGCGTCGAGCGCCTGCTCCACGTCCTCGATGACGTCGAGCGGGTCTTCCAGACCCACCGACAGGCGCACGGTCGTCTCCGCGATCCCGACGGCGGCGCGGCCCTCGGGGCCGAGCTTGCGGTGCGTCGTCGTGGCGGGGTGCGTGATCAGCGACTTCGCGTCGCCGAGGTTGTTGGAGATGTCGACGACCTGGAGCGCGTCGAGGAACGTGAACGCGCGCTTCTTCGCCGTCTCGGGGTCGGTGCCCTCGGGGACGGCGAGGTCGAACGTCACGACCGTGCCGCCGCCGCTCTGCTGCGACCGCGCGAGCTCGCGCTGCGGGTGCGACGCGAGGAACGGGTAGCGCACGCGGCCGATCCCGGGGAGCTGCTCGAGCGCCTCGGCGACCTGCGCGGCCGCCGCGTTCTGCGCCGCGACGCGCACCGGCAGCGTCTCCAGGCCCTTGAGCAGCACCCACGCGTTGAAGGCCGAGAGCGACGGCCCCGTGTTGCGGAGGAACGTCTGCACGGGCCCGTTGACGTACTCCTCGGTCCCGAGGATCGCGCCGCCGAGCACGCGGCCCTGCCCGTCGATGTGCTTGGTCGCCGAGTACACGACAACGTCCGCGCCGAGCTCGAGCGGCTTCTGCAGCAGCGGCGTCGCGAAGACGTTGTCGAGCACCACCACCGCGCCCGCGGCGTGCGCGAGCTCGCTCACGCGCCGCGCGTCGACGATGTCCTGCATGGGGTTGGACGGCGTCTCGAAGAACACGACGTCCGCGGGCGTGGACAGTGCTTCCTCCCACTGGGAGGGCACGTGCCCGTCGACGTAGTCCGTCCGGACGCCCCACTTGGCGAAGATCTCGTCGAAGATGACGATGCTCGACCCGAACAGCGCACGTGCCGCGACGATCCGCGACCCGGAACCGACGAGCGCGGCGAGCGACGTGAACACCGCGGACATGCCGGACGCCGTCGCGTAGCAGGCCTCGGCACCCTCGAGCAGGCGCAGGCGCTCCTCGAACGCGTGCACCGTCGGGTTGCCGTAGCGCGAGTAGACGAACCGGTCGAGCTCGCCCTTGAACGCCGCCTCGGCGTCGGCGGCGCGGTCGTACGTGTACCCCTGTGTGAGGAACAACGCCTCGGAGGTCTCCTGGAACTCCGTGCGGTGGTGGCCGCCGCGCACGGCGAGCGTCGCGGGGCGCGCGCTCGCGGGCAGGGGCTTGCGGCCGGAGCCGCCGGGGACGCTCCCGGGCTGCGCGGCGCTCACCGGGCGGCCTCGTCGTAGGTCGTGGTGGGCAGGCCGCGCACCTTCCAGCCCTCGACGTCGCGCAGGCCCGAGAGCCCCTGGGCGCCCTCGAAGCCCTCGAGCACGTTGTACGACGGCCCGAGACCGGCGGCCGTGGCCGCGCGCGCGGCGCCGATCGACCGCTGGCCCGAGCGGCACAGGAACACGACGGGACGCTCGTCGCCGGGCGTGAGACCCGCCTCGACGAGCTGGTTCACGAAGCGCGGGTTGGGCCCGGCCGGGGTCACCCACTCGTCGAACACGACGTCGCGGTCGAGGTCCGTGGCGTCGGGAACGCCGATGGTGCGCCACTCGCCCTCGGTGCGGACGTCCACGAGGACGGCGCGCTCGTCGTTCGTCAGCAGGTCCCACGCCTGCTGGGGGGTGAGGTCGCCGGCGTAGCCGACGGCGGGTCGCGCGTCGGGTACGGCCGACGTCTGCTGGGACTGGTCGCTCATGAGTCCTCCTCCATCGATCGTGGCAGTAGCACCCTGCGCCCGGCCGCCTCGCGACGGACCGGGGGGTTGCTGCGGCGTCGACGTGCCACGTCACTCGGCCGCTCCGGATGGTTGCTCGGGATCGTACGCCACCCGTCCGACGCGTGGAACGCCCGTCTCGGGGAGCGGCCTCCGGGAGGGGGTGCCCGACGTCGGACGGTCGCGCTAGCGTGATCGCGCGCCGGGGCGGGGGTCCCGGGAGAGAAAGGGGGGAGACGGTGGCCAGCGTGCGACGACGGGCGGTGGGCGCGGCCGTGGCGGCCGGCGTGGTCGGGACGGGCGTCGTCCTGCTGTGGACGGCGCCCGGAGGCGAGGACGCCCCGCAGACGGTGGTGCACGTCGTCGGGGACGCGGTCCCCGGGCTGCCCACCGAGCGGCCGCGGGTCGTCCAGGTCGAACCCGACGAGGACCTCGTCTCGCCCTTCCCCTCCCGAGAGGCGCTCGACGGTGACGCGCACACGGGGGAGCCGATCGACCTGGCCGAGCACACCGTCGGCGGGTACGAGGGCTGGTGGACCTCGGACGGCGACGGCGAGGCGTGCGACGCCTACGCCGACGCGCACCCGGAGGTCGTGCTGGTCAGCACGCGCACCGGTGAGGTCGTCGAGGCGCACACGAACGGCGTACGGCTCCAGCGTCCTCCGCAGACGCCACCGGGAGACCCTGCCGAGTGGCCGCCCGACTCGGTCGTCGTCCTCGACGCGCGGACCGGCGCGGTGCTCGACGCGTTCGAGGTCGACGAGTCCGGGTGGCGCCTCGACCTGCCCATGGACTGCGTCCCGCCATCCGAGACACCGTGACCACCGGTTGACACGCTCCGTCCCGCGCGCACATCCTGGACGCAGGTCATGAGTGCCAGCGTGAAACCCCGGTTTGCTGGCCGGCAACCCTCCTCTCGCGGCGGGGTGCCCCGGGTGACGACCAGGCCGTACGCCGACCGGCGCGCGGCAAGCGCGGGGATCACCGTCCCCGGACTGCCCTCGGAGGACTGTGTCATGACTGCTCTCGCCCACGTCTCGTGTCCGACCGAGGTCTCGGAGGCCCCCGACCTCGCAGCGGTCGCCGGCGCGCCCGCGCTCCTGCCCGTCGTCGGCGCGGACACGCTCGTCCCGCTCGTCGACGGCCGGAGCGTCCCGTACGCGAACCTCGACGTGGCGGCGTCGGCGCCGGCGCTCCGCTCGGTCGCGGACCGCGTGACCGAGGTGCTGCCGCTCTACGCGAGCGTGCACCGGGGCGCCGGGTACCTGTCGCAGGTCTCGACCGCGCTCTACGAGGCCTCGCGCCGCACGATCGGCGCGTTCGTCGGCGCGCGCGAGGACGACGTCACGGTCGTCACGCGCAACACGACCGACTCGCTCAACCTGCTCGCGGGCTGCGTCCCGGCGAACGCGGACGGGACGCCCGGGCGCGTGCTCGTCCTCGACGTCGAGCACCACGCGAACCTCCTGCCGTGGCAGCGCACGGGCGGCGCGACGGTCCTCGCCGGCGGCGCGTCCGTTGCGGAGACGCTGTCCGGCCTGCGCACCGAGCTCGCACGCTTCCCGTACGCGCTGGTCGCCGTGACCGGGGCGTCGAACGTCACGGGCGAGTCGCTCCCCGTCGCGGACGTCGTGCGGGCCGCCCACGACGCCGGCGCGCGCGTCGTGCTCGACGGCGCCCAGCTCGTCCCGCACCGCGGGTTCTCCCTCGCGGGCTCCGGGGTCGACTACGTCGCGTTCTCCGGACACAAGACGTACGCGCCGTTCGGCGCAGGCGCGCTCGTGGGTCGCCGCGACTGGCTCGACGCGGGGACCCCGTACCTCGCCGGGGGCGGGGCGGTGCGGCAGGTCGCTCTCACCGGCACGCAGTGGCAGACGGCGCCCGCGCGCCACGAGGCAGGGTCGCCGAACGTCGTGGGCGCCGCGGCGCTCGCGGCCGCGTGCGACGCGCTCGCGGCGCTCGACCCGGCCGACCTCCACGCCCACGAGGCGACCCTGCGCGCCGCGCTCGTCGCGGGCGTCGAGGCGGTCCCGGGCGTGCGCGTCGTGCGGGTCTGGGAGGACGCCGTCGACCCGGTCGGCGTCGTGACGTTCTCCGTCGAGGGCCACGACCCGGGCCTCGTCGCCGCGTACCTCTCCGCCGAGCACGGCATCGGCGTGCGCGACGGTCGCTTCTGCGCCCACCCGCTGCTCGCGCGCCTCGGGTACGACGCGGGCGCCATCCGGGCGTCGGTCGGTGTCGGGACGACGGGTGCCGACGTCGTCCGCCTCGTCGAGGCCGTGCGGTCGTACGTGGAACAGGGGCCGACGACGCGGTACGAGGTCGTCGACGGCTGCTGGGCCGTCGCCGACGACCCGCGCCCGGTACCGGCGGGCTCGGGCCTGGAGGGCCTCTTCGCGACCGCCGCGGCGGGCTTCCTCGCCGACGCCGCGGGGTGCGGCCCCGCCGCATGACCACGAGATAGCGACCTCCCGCCGAGGGAGCGACGTGCAGCCCCGTCGAGGCACCGGACGTCGCTACCTCGGACGGGCGTCGCTCTCTCGCGGCCGCTCGGGCAGCTGTTCACCCGAGCGTCGACGAGCGTTGTCCACCGTGTCGCCGGAGCCTCTTGGCGGCGTCGTCCGCGTGTGCTCTGATATGCGCTGTGCTGCACGACGTCGTCCTCTCGGGGCACGGCTTCCGCCTGGAGCCGTTGGCCCTGGAGCACGCTGAGACACTGGCCGGCCTCGTCGACGAGGCGATGTGGTCAGGCATGAGCATCCCCATGCCCTTCGGGGTCGCGGGGATGGCCGAGCTGGTGGCCGCGACGCGCGCCGCGCCCGACCTGACGGGCTTCGTCGTGCGCGCCACCGGCCCCGACGGGGCCCCGGGCGACGTGCTCGGCAGCACGGCGTTTCGCGACCTGTCGCTCGTCGACCGCCGGGTCGAGGTCGGCCGGACGTTCTACGCCCGCTCCACGTGGGGGAGCCTCGTCAACCCCGTGACCAAGTGGCTGTTGCTGCGGCACGCGTTCGAGACGTGGGACGTGCACCGTGTCGGCTTCCGCGTCGACACGCGCAACACGCGCTCGCTCGGGGCCATGCGGCGGCTCGGCGCCTACGAGGAGGGCGTCATGCGCGGCCACCGCACCGCGCCCGACGGGACGCGCGCCGACTCCGTGATGTTCTCGATCCTCGCGCCCGAGTGGCCGACCGTCGAGGTCGGCCTCCTGGAGCGCATCAACGCGCCACGCGTCGTGCCCGTGCTCGCCCCGGCGCACCCGGTGGCCCCGCTCCCGCTCGCCGCGTCGTAGACCCGTCGCCCCGGCCGGCAGGCTCGACGGCGGTGCCGCGGACGCGGAACGCCGCGAGGGCCCCGCCGGAGCGGAGCCCTCGCGAGCAGATCAGGGGCAGGGACTAGCGGTCGAACGCGTCCTTGACGTCGTCGCCCGCCTGCTTGACGTCAGCCTTCGCCTGGTCCTTCTTGCCCTCGGCCTCGAGCCGCTCGTTGTCCGTGAGCTTGCCCGCGCCCTCCTTGAGCTTGCCACCCGCCTCCTCGGCGGCGTGCTTGGCCTTGTCTCCGAGTCCCATGAGTGCTCCTCTCGTCGGTACCGCTCGACCGTAGGCACGGTCCCGGTCGCTCGCACGCGGTCGGGCACCCCGGGTGTGGTGGGATGTGCGGGTGCTGCACGACACCACCCTCGAAGGCTTCGGAGTCCGCCTCGTCCCGCTCGACGAGAGCCATGCGCCCGCGCTCGGCGCGCTCGTCGACGACGGCATCTGGGCCGGCATGTCCAGCCGCGTGCCGAGCGGGACCGACGCGATGGCCGGGTACGTCCGGGACGCCGTCGCCGCCCCCGGGAGGCTCGCGTTCGCCGTCGTCGGCCCCGGGACCGATGCCGCGACCGACGGCGCCGACGTCGTCCGCGGGTCGACGTCCCTCTACGAGTGGGTGCCCTCCCAGGGCCGGATCGAGCTCGGCTCGACGTTCTACGCGCGCGAGTGGTGGGGCGGCGTGACCAACCCGGCGTGCAAGTACCTGCTGCTGCGGCACGCGTTCGAGGACCTGGGCGTCGCGCGCGTCGCGCTGCGGGCCGACGCGCGCAACAGCCGGTCCATCGGCGCGATCCGGCGTCTGGGCGCCGTGCCCGAGGGCGTGCTCCGCAGCCACCGCGTCGCGCCCGACGGGTCGCGCCAGGACACCGCCTACTTCTCGGTCCTGCTCGACGAGTGGCCGACCGTCCGCGACGGCCTGCTGGCCCGTCTGGCCTGATCGGCGGGCTCGCCGAGCACGAGCCTCCGTGGCGTCGAGAACGGGTTGGTGTCGCTATCCGCTCGACAGCGACACCAACCCCGTGTTCGGCAGCGGGGCGTCAGGGGCGGGGGGTGACCCGGCCTGCGAGGTGGAGGCGGCCCTTGCCGTCCCACGCCTGGTAGACGACGCCCGTCGTCGGGTCGCCCGCGCCGTCCGGTACGGCGGGCGGGACCTGCCCGACGGCGTCCCGCACCGCGGCGGGCACGTCGCCCGCCGGGCGCAGCGCCACGTCGACGGTGCTCGGCAGGAGGACCGGCTTGGCGAACGAGACCGTCCAGTCGTAGGCGTCACCGCGGCGGGGCCCCGACTCGGCGAGCGCCCGCGCGGCGGTGTACATGCCGTGCGCGATGGCGCGCGGGAACCCGAACGCCTTGGCGCCGAGCCCCGACGTGTGGATCGGGTTCCGGTCGCCGGAGACGGCCGCGTACGCGCGGCCCGTCCCGGCGCCGAGCGCCCAGCGCGCCGTCGGGAGCGGCGCGACGAAGGCGTCGACGCCCGAGGTGGCCTCGGTGTCCTCGTCCGCCGGGTCGCCTGGGAGCGTGACGCCCTTCGCGAGGTACGTCGAGACGCCGCGGTACGCGAGCGTCGTCGCCGACAGGCCGCTGCCCGCCGCGCGCTCGTCGTCGGTGCGCTCGACGGAGACCTCGGTGACGAGGTCCACCTGGACCCCGCGCCGGTGCGGCCGCAGCCGCTCCGCCCAGGCGCGCACCTCGAGCGTGTCCCCGAGCCGCACCGGACGCAGCACGGACACCGCGTTCGCGAGGTGCACCATGCCGAGCAGCGGCAGCGGGAAGTCCGTCCGGACCATGACGGCCGTCGCGAGGGGGAAGCCGAGCACGTGCAGGTACCCGGCGGGCAGCACCTCCGACGGGGCCTCGCCCACGAGGCGCGCGTACCGCGCGAGGTGCGCGGCGCTGCCCACGTGGCCGGGCGCGGCGTCGTCGCCCGTCGGCACGCCCGCGACGCGGTACGTGACGTCGGGCAGCGCGAGGTCGCGTCGGCCGCCGCCCCCGGGGAGGCGGTGCGCCGCCGCGATCCGGCCCGACGCCGCGACCCCGCGCACGTACAGCCCGCCGAGCCCCGGGATCGCGGGCAGCGTCTCGACGCGCGCGGGGGCGGTCCCGGCGGGAGCGGCAGCGGCGCCGTCGGGCGACCTGGGCGCGGCGGTCACCGGCCCACCACGTTCTGCCCGCACACGCGCAGCACCTGCCCGTTGACGCCCGCGGCCCCGGGCGACGCGAGGAACGCGATCGCCTCGGCGACGTCCACGGGCTGGCCGCCCTGCTGGAGCGACGCGACGCGACGCGCGACCTCGCGCTGGACGAACGGGATCGACGCCGTCATGTCCGTCTCGATGAACCCCGGCGCGACGGCGTTCGCCGTGCCCCCGACCTCGGCGAGACGACGCGCGAACGCCCGCGTGTGGCCGATGACGCCCGCCTTCGAGAACGCGTAGTTCGCCTGGCCGCGGTTGCCCGCGATGCCGCTCGTCGACGCGAGCGACACGACGCGCGGCGCGGACGAGAACCCGTTCGCGCCGAGCAGGTACTCCGTGATGCGGAGCTGCGCGGCGAGGTTCACCGCGATCACGGCGTCCCACTTGTCCGCGGACATGTTGGCGAGCAGCTTGTCGCGCAGGATCCCCGCGTTGTGCACCAGGACGTCGAGCCCGCCGTGCCGCGCGCGGGCGTGCTCGAGGATGCGCGCGCCCGCGTCGTCGGCGGTCACGTCGAGCTGCAGCGCCGTGCCCCTGATCTCGTTCGCGACCTTGGCGAGCGCCTCGCCCGCCGCGGGCACGTCCACCACGACCACCTTCGCGCCGTCGCGCGCGAGCGTCCGGGCGACCTGCGCGCCGATGCCGCGCGCCGCGCCGGTCACGACGGCGACCTTGCCGGCGAGCGGCTGGTCGGCTCCGGCGGCCGTCCCACCCGCCGAGGGAGAGCCCTGGTCCGCGGGCGTGGCGGCGCCGACCCGGAGGAGCTGGCCGTCGACGAACGCGGACCTGGCGGACAGGAAGAAGCGGAGGGTCGCGAGGACGCTCGGGCTGTCGAGGGGGGCGTCGTCGGTCACCTGGATGCCGTTGCCGGTCGCGCCGTAGCGCAGCTCCTTCGCGACGGAGCGCAGGAACCCGTCGACGCCCTCGCGGGCGGCGGCGAGCTCGGGAGAGTCGGTGTCGGCGGGGGCGCGCGAGATCGTCACGACGCGGCCGTTCGGCGCGAGGCGGCGCAGCGTCGCCGAGAGCGCCATGACGGGCGCCGACGCGTCCTCCGGGCGCTCGATCTCGCTGAGCACGACGACGACCGCGCCCCAGCGGGTCGTGTCGTCCGGGGTCTGGCGGACGTCGAGGTCCCAGGCGAGCAGGGCCTCGGCGACGCGGTCGGCGTCGTCGCGCACGCCTGGCGTCCCGCCGAGGACGAGCACGGGCCCGACGGTGAGCGGGTCGCCCGCACGGAAGCGGCGCAGGACCGCGGGGCGCGGGAGGCCCAGCTTCTTGGCGAGCGTCTTCGTGAAGCCGGAGTTGACGGCCTGGACGTAGGAGTCGGTCACGGTGGTTCCTCTCGGGTCGTCGGGCCGTCAGGCGGGGGTGTCGGTCGCGGGGACGGACTCGAGGATCGCGGCGACGCCGAGACCACCCGCGGCGCACACGGAGATCAGCGCCCGTGCGGGCGCCCCGGTCTCGGCGGTGCGCTGCGCGAGGAGCTTGGCCGCCGTCGCGACGATGCGGCCGCCGGTCGCGGCGAAGGGGTGGCCCGCGGCGAGCGAGGAGCCGTTGACGTTGAGCCGCGAGCGGTCGATCGACCCGAGCGCGCCGTCGAGACCCAGCTCGGTGCGGCAGTACTCGTCGTCCTCCCAGGCCTTGAGCGTCGTGAGGACCGTGGAGGCGAACGCCTCGTGGATCTCGTACAGGTCGAAGTCGCCGAGCGCGAGGCCGTTGCGCGCGAGCAGGCGCGGGACGGCGTGCGCGGGGGCCATGAGGAGGCCCTCGTGGCCGTGCACGAAGTCGACCGCGGCGGTCTCGGCGTCGACGACGCGCGCGAGGAGCGGCAGGTCCCGCTCGCGCGCCCAGTCGGCCGACGCGAGCAGGACGGTCGACGCGCCGTCGGTCAGCGGCGTCGAGTTGCCCGCGGTCATGGTCGGGGTGACGCCCTCGAGGCGCTTGCCGTACACGGGCTTGAGCGCGGCGAGCTTCTCGAGCGACGAGTCGGTGCGCAGGTTGTCGTCGCGCACGAGGCCGCGGAAGGGGGTGACGAGGTCGTCGAAGAACCCGGCGTCCCACGCGGCCGCGAGGTGCTCGTGGCTCGCGAGCGCGAGCTCGTCCTGCGCCTCGCGCTCGATCCCCCAGCGTGCCGTCGTGATCGCCTGGTGCTCGCCCATCGACAGTCCGGTGCGCGGCTCGTCCGTCGCGGGGGTCAGGGGCGCGAGGTCGGCGGGGCGGACCTTGGCGAACGCCTTGACGCGCTGGCCGAACGTCTTGGCGTGGCTCGCCTCCAGCAGCGCGCGACGCAGGCCCTCGCTCACGGCGATCGGGGCGTCGGACACGGTGTCGGAGCCTCCCGCGACGCCCGACTCGACCTGGCCGAGCCGGATCTTGTTCGCGACGGCGATCGTCGCCTCGAGGCCGGTCGCGCAGGCCTGCTGGAGGTCGTAGGCGGGGGTCTCGGGGGAGAGGGACGAGCCGAGCACGGACTCGCGGACGAGGTTGAAGTCGCGCGAGTGCTTGAGCACGGCGCCGCCGACGACCTCCCCGAGCCGCTCGCCCTGGAGGCCGAAGCGCGCGACGAGCCCGTCGAGCGCGGCCGTGAACATCTCCTGGTTGCTCGCGGACGAGTACTTCTTGCCGGCGCGCGCGAACGGGATGCGGTTCCCGCCGACGACCCAGGCGTCGCGGGGGGCGCCCGGGGTGCTGGTCGCCGGGACGTGCTCGGGGGCCTGCTCGGGGGTCTGGCGGGGGCTGGTGCGGTTGGCCACTGTGCCTCACTTCCTGTCCGTGCTCGCTGCGCTGCGTCGGTCCCGGCCCGGGAGTGAGCCTCTGCACGAGATCGACGGCGATGCCGCGGTCGACGCCGCGCGGAGGCGAGGGGAGAGGGCCGGCTGGTGTCCAATACCAAGAGTACCTGATACTCTCGGTTTCGTGAGTCGGGTCACAGGGCCGTGCCCTGCCCGACGCGGTGCCGCGGAACAGGCACCGACGACATCGAGGTCGGGCGCAACGGAGGGCGACGTGAACACAGGTGCCGACGCGCGAGCGGCCACCCGAGGACGGGTGCAGCCGGGCGCGGCGGTGGACGGCCGGTCGACCCGCTGGGACGAGCACCGGGCGGCGCGCCGCGCGGAGCTCATCCGGGCGGCGAGCAAGGCCGTGCACCGCGGGGGCCCCGGGGTCTCCATGGACGAGATCGCGGCGGCGTCAGGGACGTCGAAGTCGATCATCTACCGCTACTTCGACGACAAGACGGGACTGCAGGTCGCGCTCGGCTCCGCCGTCGTGGGGCAGATGCACGACGCGCTGACCCAGGCCGCCGAGTCGGCCGAGACCCCCAAGCGCGCGCTGCGCGCGATGGTCGGCGTCTACCTCGAGATGATCGAGAGCTCGCCGAACGTGTACTACTTCGTCACCCGGACGAGCGCCGTCGCGGGGACGGAGGAGCCCGCCGCGCAGCTCGCCGCGAGCGGGCTCACGAACGGGACGACCGGCGCGAGCCGCGCACCCCTCGCGGCGTTCCTCGACTCGGTGATCGAGCTCGTCGCCGAGCCGTTCGCGCGCGTCACCGACGTCTCTCCCGCCGACGCCGCAGCCTGGGCCGCGGGCGCCGTCGGGTTCGTGCGGGGCGCCGGGGAGTGGTGGCTCGGCCATCGCGACCGGGCCGACGTCCCGGACCGCGAGCAGCTCACCGAGCGCGTCGCCGCCTGGCTCTGGGCCGGGCCGGTCGGCGTCCTCTCCCACAACCCGGGCACCCCCCGCTCCCACGGCGACCGGCGCACGTCGCCCGCGACCCGTCGCGACGGCGTCCGCCCCGCCACCGACCGCCCTGAGCACCCGGCGACCGCCTCAGAACTCAAGGAGATCCCATGACCGCCACGTCCGACCGTCCCGCCCTCGCGCAGCGCGCGTCGACCACGGGTGACGCGAGCGCGACGCCGCACGGCGAGGCCCGCGTCGACGTCGCCTCCCTCGAGAAGCTTCTGCTCGGCCGGTGGGCGGACCTGCGCGCGACGGCGCGCGCCACCGCGGGCGAGGAGGCGTTCCAGCGCATCGAGGGCCTGACCCTGCGCGAGCACCGCGAGCGCGTGCTGGAGCAGATGCGCCTGCTCGTCGGCAAGGGGCAGGTCTGGCGCGGGTACCCCGAGCGCCTCGGCGGCGCGGACGACGCGGGCGGCAACCTCGCCGGGTTCGAGGAGCTCGTCGCGGCCGACCCGTCGCTCCAGATCAAGGCGGGCGTCCAGTGGGGCCTGTTCGGTGCGGCGATCCTGCACCTCGGCACGCCCGAGCAGCAGGACCGCCTCCTCCCGGGCGCGATGGACCTCTCGGTGCCCGGCGCGTTCGCGATGACGGAGATCGGCCACGGGTCCGACGTCGCGAGCATCGGCACCACCGCGACCTACGACCCGGAGACCGAGGAGTTCGTCATCCACACCCCGTTCCGCGGGGCGTGGAAGGAGTTCCTCGGCAACGCGGGCGTGCACGGCGTCGCGGCGGTCGTGTTCGCGCAGCTGGTCACGAAGAACGTCAACCACGGCGTGCACGCGTTCTACGTGCCGATCCGCGACGTCGAGGGGGAGCGCGACGAGCTCGGGCGCCTGCCGTTCCTGCCGGGCGTGGGTGGCGAGGACGACGGCCAGAAGGGCGGCCTCAACGGCATCGACAACGGCCGACTGCACTTCGACCACGTGCGGATCCCGCGCACCGACCTGCTCGCCCGCTACGGCTCGGTCGACGCCGACGGCACGTACTCGAGCCCGATCGAGAGCCCGGGACGCCGGTTCTTCACGATGCTCGGGTCGCTCGTGCAGGGGCGCGTGTCCCTCGACGGCGCCGCCGTGACGGCCTCGAAGCTCGGCCTCGCGATCGCGGTGCGGTACGCGAACGAGCGCCGCCAGTTCACGGGGGCGAGCGCCACCGAGGAGGTCGTGCTCCTCGACTACGGCACGCACAAGCGCCGCCTGATCGTGCCGATCGCGGAGACGTACGCCGCGCACTTCGCGCACGACCGCCTGCTCGACCTGTTCCACTCCGTGTTCTCGGGCGAGGAGGACACCCCGGAGCAGCGGGAGGACCTCGAGACGACGGCCGCCGCGCTCAAGGCGACGAGCACGCGGTTCGCGCTCGACGTGCTCCAGGAGACGCGCGAGGCGTGCGGCGGGGCCGGGTTCATCACGGCCAACCGCATCACGAGCCTGCGCGCCGACCTCGACGTCTACGCGACGTTCGAGGGCGACAACACCGTGCTGCTCCAGCTCGTCGCCAAGCGCCTGCTCGCCGACTACGGCAAGCAGTTCAAGGGCATCACCCCGGGCCAGATGGCGCGCGTCGTCGTCGAGCGCGCGGGCGACATGGCCCTGCACCGCACGCCGCTCAAGCGCGCCGCGCAGGCGCTCGCCGACGTCGGCGACCCGCGCCGCGCCGCCGGCCACCTGCGCGACCCCGAGACGCAGCGTGCGCTGCTCACCGACCGGGTCGAGACGATGGTCGCCGACGTGGCCCAGGCGCTGCGTCCCGCCCAGAAGGCCGACCCGGAGACGGCGACGAACCTCTTCAACGCCCACCAGGTCGAGCTCGTCGAGGCGGCGCGGGCCCACGCGGAGCTGCTGCGCTGGGAGGCCTTCACGCAGGCGCTGGAGACGATCGAGGACGCGGGCACGCGCGAGGTCCTCACGACTGTGCGCGACCTGTTCGGCCTGAGCCTCGTCGAGCGCCACCTCGCGTGGTACCTGCTCAACGGTCGTCTCTCGACGCAGCGCGCCCGGACGGTCACGAGCTACCTGGACCGCCTCATCGACCGCCTGCGCCCGCACGCGCAGGACCTCGTCGACGCGTGGGGGTACGGCCCCGAGCACCTGCGCGCGACGATCGCGACCGGCATCGAGAAGGAGCGCCAGGACGAGGCGCGCGACTACTACCGGCGCCTGCGCGCGAGCGGCGACGAGCCGCGGAGCGAGAAGTCGCTGCGCAAGGCCGCGAAGGGCGGCCCCCAGGCCCACTGACCTGATGGCGGCCGGCCCCTGACCGGCCCGTCCCCGGAACGTCCTCGGCACAGCAGGCGGAGCGGTACCGCCGCCGAGGTCGGGCCCGGGCGGCACGACGCCCACCAGCCGTCGTGCCGCCCGGGCCGTTGCCGTCCGGTCCCCGATCCCGCCGAACACGACATGGGGGTCGTTCTGGACCTGAGAACGACCCCCATGTCGTGCTCGACCGCGTGCGACGTCGTGCTCGGCGCGGCACGGGCGCTGCCGGTCAGGTCGGGTTGCAGCGTGCCGCCATCGTGGCGAGCAGCCCGACGTCGGGCCGCCACGGCTCGAGGTTCCACGTCGCCTTGTCCGGGGCGCCCACCGCGTGGCACACGAGCTGGTCGTGCATCGTCGGCGTGTCGGCCTCCGGCTCGGCCGCGACGACCTGCGCCCAGACGAGCTCCTGGCCCGCCTGGCCCGCGGCGCGCGCCCACGCGGTCGGGTCGACGGCGAGCGACCGTCCGCCCTCGCGCTCGCCCCAGTCGGTGCTCCGCACCGCCTGCGTGCCCAGCGTCACGACGACGTCCCAGGCCGCGGGCGGGCCGGTGTCGGTCCCGCTCGTCTCGTCGGCACCGGACGAGGCGTCCGGCGTGGTGCCCGACGGCGTCCCGGTCGCGGGCGCGAGCGTCACCTCCGCGCGGTGGGCATCCAGAAGCGCGACCCGCACGCCGGGGGCGTCGGGTGCGGGCGGACCGACGACGCGCGGGGCGTCGAGCCCGCCGACGGGCGTGCCGGCGTCGTCCAGGACGGTCAGGGTGCCGTCCGGGTGGCGCACGAGCGAGCCGTGCTCGACCGAGACCAGAGCCGGGGCGTCGGCGAGCACGAGCGAGACGTCCGACGCGCCCTCCTCGCCCGGGGAGACAGTCGCGGCCGGAGCACCCTCGCCCTCCGCGGTCGACGCGAGCGCGGGCGCCGCGACCTCGACGGTCGCCGAGCCGACGGGCACCCGCACGACCGTGGGGTCCGCAGTCGTGTCGCCACCTGCCTCTGCTGTGCCGTCGTCGCCGGGCTCGCCGGACGTGCCGTCCGCCCGGGTCGTCGGGACCGGGCCGTGGCTCGGTGAGGACGTGCCGTCGTCGGGCGTGCACCCGGCGAGGACGACGAGCGCGAGGACGCCGGTGGCGAGCGCCCGCGTCGTCGCACGGGGGTGGCGCCGCGCACCGGCACGGCCGGGCCGGGTCACGACGGCACGGGGAGCAGGCCCGCCCAGCGCCGGCCGAGGTCGACGAGCCCCACGCGCCGGAGCGCGTCGACCTCGTCGGGCGTGAACCAGCCGACGTCGTCGGTCGACTCGTCCTCCTCGACGCGCAGCCCGCCGCCCACCACGTGGGCGCGGTAGACGATCCGGATCGCGTGGAGCGACCGGTCGCGGTCCTCGGCGCGCAGCCGGTCCTCGGCGTCGATCACGATGCTGTCGACGCCGAGCAGGCCGTCGAGCTCGACGTCGTAGCCGGTCTCCTCGCGCACCTCGCGGACGGCCGCGGCCTCCGGGTGCTCGCCGGGGTCGATGCCGCCGCCGGGCAGGGTCCACCCGTCGCGGCCTCCCTCGCTCCAGTGGGGGAGGAGCATCCTCCCGTCCTCACGGACGATCACGGCGTAGGCGGCGACGCGGATCTGCATGGACCCATCATGCGCGACGACCGTCGTCGAGCCCTGCGTCGGCGGCGACCAGGCGGGTCCGCCGCGCCGAGCATGCGAGCCGCCCGCCCCGACGCCCGGACGGCCGGCATGCTCGACCGGTGGAAGGGGGGACTCTTGCGCGAACAACCGATGTCGAATACTCTGAATCAAGTATTCGGAGGTGAGCAATGTCCCGTCGTCCCGTGTCCAACCCGCTCGCGCTCGCCGTGCTCGCGAGCCTCGCCGAGCGACCGATGTACCCGTACGAGATCACGACGACCCTGCGCGAGCGGGGCAAGGACGACAGCATCCGGCTCAACTTCGGCTCGCTGTACTCCGTCATCAAGTCGCTCGAGAAGCACGGCTTCATCACGCCGTCGCACTCGGAGCGCGAGGGCAACCGGCCCGAGCGCGTCGTCTACGAGATCACGGAGGCGGGCAAGGTCGAGGCAGCCGCGTGGCTGCGCGAGCTGCTCGCCGTGCCGTCCAAGGAGTACCCAGACGTCGAGGCGGGGCTGTCGCTCATCGCGATGCTCTCGCCCGAGGAGGTCGCGGCGCTCCTGCGCGCGCGCCTCGCGTCGCTCGACAACGAGATCCGCACGCGCGACGCCGGGCTCGCCGGCGCCGCGGCGGCCGGGCTGCCCGAGATCTTCCTCGTCGAGGCCGACTACCGGCTCGCCATGCTGCGCGCGGAGCGCACGTGGATCGACCGGTTCGCCGCACGCCTGGAGGCGGGCGAGGTCGGTGGCCAGGACGGCTGGGCCGAGATGGCGCGCCTGCGCGCCGCGGGTGCCTCGCCCGAGGAGATCGAGGAGGTCGTGCGCCGCCACCTGCCCGCCGACCTCACCCCCTGAACCACCGGCGCGCGCCCGACGAGGGCGCGCGCCGGACGGAGAAAGAGTGGTGGCCCGGATGCGCCAACATCCGGACCACCGAGCCCGAGTCGTCCCGCCGGAACCGACGGAACTGCTGCGTCAACAGTCACCCAGGGCCCTCCCATGCTAGCCGCGCGGGAGAGGCCACCCCCGGCGAGACGGCTCCCGACACAAGGAGCCTCATCGTGCCCTCCACCACCCGCGCGCGGGAGACGGCGATCGACGCCGTCGACCTGCGCAAGACCTACCCGGGCGGCCGCGGCCGCCCGCCCGTGCACGCGCTCGACGGCCTGTCGTTCGCCGTGCCCGCGGGGACCGTGTTCGCCCTGCTCGGCCCCAACGGCGCGGGCAAGTCGACGACGGCCAAGATCCTCACGACGCTCAGCCGCGCGGACTCGGGCACGGCGACCGTCGCCGGCATCGACGTCGCGCGCCAGCCCGAGCGCGTGCGGCGCGCGATCGGCTACGTCGCGCAGAAGCCCGTGACCGACCCCATGGACACCGGGCGCGAGAACCTCGTCCTCGCGGGCCGGCTCCAGGGCCTCGGCGCGCGCGCCGCCCGCACCCGGGCGACCGAGCTGCTCGACCGGTTCTCCCTCGCGGACGCGGCCGACCGCCTCGTGAAGACGTACAGCGGCGGCATGGCGCGCAAGCTCGACGTCGCGATGGGGATCGTGCACCGGCCGCAGGTCCTGTTCCTCGACGAGCCGACGACCGGGCTCGACCCCGAGGCGCGCGCCGAGATGTGGGCGGAGATCGAGCGCATGACCGCGCGCGAGAGGATGACGATCCTCCTCACCACGCACTACCTGGACGAGGCCGACCGCCTCGCCGCGAACCTCGCGATCGTCGACCACGGCCGCGTCGCCGTCGCGGGGACCCCCGACGCGCTGAAGGACGAGCTGCGCGGCGACGGGATCGTCGTCGAGCTCGCGGCCCCGACCGCCGCGGCGTCCGGGCTGCCCGACGGCGGTGCCGCCCTCGCGGCCCGCGTCACCGCCGCGGTCGGCACGTGCGCGGGCGTCCGCGACGTGCACGTCGAGGGCCGCACCCTGCGCGCCCGGGCCGACTCGGGCGCCGTCGCGCTGCCCGCCGTCCTCACCGCGCTCGACGCCGCGGGGCTCCCCGTCGCGTCGGCGACGCTCGCGCGCCCGAGCCTCGACGACGTGTACCTGCGGCACACGGGCCGCACGTTCACGGCCGCGCAGTCCTCCGCGGACGCGCCGGCCGGGGGCCGCCCGGGAGCCGATGCCGGCGCGACCGTCGAGGGGGTGGCGGCATGACCGCCGTCGTGCACACCGGGCTGCTCACCGCGCGGGCGCTGCGCCAGGGCGCGCGCATCCCCGTGTTCATGGTCATGAACCTCGTGCAGCCCATGATCTGGCTGCTGCTGTTCGGGCAGCTCTTCCAGGCGGTCGTCGAGATCCCCGGGTTCTCCACGGGCGGGACGTACCTCGAGTTCATCACGCCCGGCGTCGTCATGATGACGGCGATGTTCGGGGCGGCGTGGGCCGGGACGTCGTACGTGCAGGACATGGACCGCGGCGTCATGGACCGCTTCCTCACGTCGCCGGCGTCGCGCGGCGCGCTCATGGCGTCGACGATGATCTACCAGGCCGTCATCGCGGTCGGGCAGGCGCTCGTCGTGCTCGCGGTCGCGTGGCTGTGCGGCGCGCGGTTCGGCAGCACGCCCGGCGAGACGACGCTCGGCGTCCTCGCGTTGCTGCTCGCCGTCGTGCTGCTCACGGCCCTCTTCTCGGCCCTGAGCAACGCCATGGCCCTGCTCACCGGGCAGCAGGAGGCGCTCATCGGCATCTCGCAGCTCATCACGCTGCCGCTCATGTTCCTGTCGTCCGCCGTGATGGACACGCGTCTGTCCGCGGACTGGGTGGCCGACGTCGCGCGGTACAACCCGTTCGACTGGGCCGTCGTCGCGGGGCGCGAGGCGCTCGCCGCCTCGCCGGACTGGGGCGTGGTGTGGGGTCGGCTCGGGCTGCTCGCGCTCGCGGCGGTCGTCATGGGCTGGCTCGCGACGCAGGCCTTCCGCACCCGCCAGCGCTCGGCCTGACGCCGCGCACGACGTCCGCCCGAGGCCCACGGCCCCGGGCGGACGTCGTCGCTCACCGGGAGCCGTCGTCGTCGGACTCGTCCGGGACCTCGTCCTCCAGGCGCGACACGTCGGAGAACGCGATCTGGCGGTGCCGCACCGAGCGGTTGTACAGCCACGTGACGAACGAGAGCAGGACCCCCAGGCCGACGAGCGCGCCCGCGATGACGTACTGCTCCTGCTGCTCGGCGCTGCGCGCCCACGGGCCGGCGAGGTACGCGCACGTGAGCGCGCCGAGGACCGCGAGCCACGTGCGGGTGCGGAAGTGCTGGTGGTCGACGCGGTCGCGGCGCAGCACGAGGAGCGCGACGTTGACGATCGTGAACACGACGAGCAGGAGCAGCGACGTCGTGCCGCCGAGCAGCGCGATCGCGTTGGTGCCCGCCTCGGTCCCCGACTGCCGCACGACGTACACGATGAGCGCGAACGCGATGGCCGTCGTCACGAGGATCGACACCCACGGCGTCCGGCGGAACGGGTGCACCTGGCCGAACGCGCGAGGCAGCACGCCCTGGTTCGCCATGCCGTAGAGCAGGCGCGACGCCATGAGCATGTTGATGAGCGCCGAGTTCGCGACCGCGAACATGCCGATGAACGGGAAGATCGTGTCGAACGGCAGGTTCGGCGCCCCCGCCGCGACGACCTGCGTGAGCGCGGACCCCTTCGAGTCGTCCACGAGGTCGCCGACGGGCACGAGCGCGACGGCCGTGATCGCGACGAGCACGTAGATCGCGCCCGTGATCGACAGCCCGGTGAGCATCATGCGCGGGAAGTCGCGCACGGGGTTCTTGCACTCCTCGGCCATGTTCACCGAGTCCTCGAAGCCCACCATGGCGAAGAACGCGAGCGTCGTCGCGGCCGTCACGGCGAGGAACACGCTCTTGTCGTCCGCGCTCTCGAACACCACGACGCGGGAGAAGTCGGCGCGGCCCTGCGTCGTCGCCCACAGCCCGACGAAGATCACGAGCAGCAGGCCGGACAGCTCGACGAGCGACAGCACGACGTTCGCCCGGACGCTCTCGCCGACGCCCCGGAAGTTGACGAGCGCGACGAGGGCCATGAAGCCGAGCGCGATGAGGAGCCTGCCGTCGCCGCCCGTCGGGAGGGCCAGCCCGAAGCCGTCGGAGACGAACCCGGCGAACGCGTTGGACGCCGTCGACGCCGACGTGATGCCCGAGCTCATGACCATGAACGCGACCACGAACGTCAGCAGGTGGATGCCGAACGCCTTGTGCGTGTAGAGCGCCGCGCCGGCGGCGCTCGGGTACTTGGTGACGAGCTCGAGGTAGGAGAACGCGGTGATCGTCGCGACGACGAACGCGAGCAGGAACGGCAGCCACGCCGCCCCGCCGACCTCGCCCGCGACCTGGCCCGTGAGCGCGTACACGCCCGTGCCGAGGATGTCCCCGACGATGAACAGGAGCAGGAGCCTGGGCCCCATGACCCGCTTGAGCTCCGGCTGCTGCCGTTCCTCCGTGCGACCCGCGGTCTGGCTCATGAGAGGCTCCCTCGCGTCTCGACGTCCCGAACCTCCATGGAACCCCCGGCCGCGGCCTCGTGTCAGCGCGAACGCGCGCGTGTCGCCTCCGGCCCGCCGAACCCGGGGTCGCTCCCCAGGTCGGCCGGCGGGTGGGGAGTGATCCCGGGCTCGGCGGACGTCGGGCGTGCGCTGGTGGCGTGACGCGGACGTCGGCGCAGGACGCCCGTCGTCGTCGCGACGCCCAGCAGGAGCACGACGCCGCCCAGCAGCTCGGCCGCGTTCGGCACCTCGTCGAGCACGACCCACGCCGCGAGCATCCCCACGGGCGGCACGAGCATCGTGAACGGCACCACCGCCGACGCCGGATACCGGGCGAGCAGCGTGTTCCAGATCCCGTAGCCCACGAGGCTCGCGAGCCACGCGGTGTACAGGGTCGACAGGACCGGCGCGAGCGTGAGGTGCGTGAGCGCGTGCCCGACGGCGTCCGGCCCGTCGAGCGCGAGCGACAGCCCGAGCATGGGGACCGGGACGACGAGCGCCGACCACACCGTCATCGACAACCCGTCCAGCCCGGGCCGCGAGGAAACGCCCCGGCCCGCCGAGGTAGAACCCTGGTCGGCCGAGGTAGAGCCCTGGTCGGCCGGGGTGGAGCCCTGGTCTCGCGAGGTAGAGCCCTGGTCGGCCGGGGTGGAGCCCTGGTCTCGCGAGGTAGAGCCGTGGTCGCGTCGGCCGGCCCGGCGCGCGACGACGTTGCCCACCGCCCACGACGCCGCGGCGGCGAGGGTCACGACGAACGCGAGCGCCGGCGTCGACGCGCTGCGCCCCGCGCCGACGACGACGAGCCCGGCGGCACCCACCAGGACGCCGACGAGCTGCGAGCGCGTCGGCACCTCGCGCAGTGCGGCGGCGGCGAACAGGACGGTGAGCCCGACCTGCGCCTGGAGCACGAGCGACGCGAGCCCGGCGGGCATGCCGAGCGCGAGCGCGGTGTAGAGCAGGCCGAACTGGCCGAGGCTCATGAACGTGCCGACGAGCAGCACGTCCCGCCAGCGCGCGCGGGGCCGGGGGACGAGGAAGATCGCCGGGACGAGCACGACGAGGAAGCGCAGGGCGACGAACAGCGTGGGCGGCACGTCGCCCAGGCCGAGGTCGATGACGACGAAGTTCACGCCCCACAGGACGGCGACGAGGACGGCGAGAAGGGACGAGCGCAGGGGCATGGGTACGAGGGTGCGCCGTGGTCATCGTGCACGTCCAGCGCACGGTCGTGCACAGTTCTCGGTAGCTCTGCTAACCGATAGCCTGGGGTCATGATCGACCTCGCCGCCGTGGACGCGCTGCTCGCCGTCGAACGCACCGGGACCGTGCACGCCGCGGCGCGCGACCTCGGGTACACGCCGTCCGCCGTCTCGCAGCAGGTCAAGCGCCTGGAGCGCGACCTCGGCGCGCGCCTGCTCGACCGCGAGGGGCGCGGCGTCGTCCTCACGGCCGCCGGCCGGCGCGTGGTCGAGGAGGGACGCGCGCTGCGCGAGCAGGTCGAGTCGCTGCGGGCCCGCCTGCACGACGCCGGCGCCCGCCCCACGGGGACCGTGCGCCTCGGGTCGTTCTCGACGGCGGTGCGCGGCGTCGTTGCGCCGCTCGTCGCGCGCGTGCGGGACGACGTCCCGGACCTGCGGCTCGTCGTCGAGGAGACCGAGCCGTGGGACGCGGTCGCGGCCGTCGCGGCGGGGACCCTCGACCTCGCGCTCGTGCACCACTGGGAGGGCGTCGGCCTCGCGCTCCCGCCGAGCCTGCGCGCCGAGGAGCTGTTCCGCGACGAGGCCGACGTCCTGGTGCACGCGTCGAGCCCGCTCGCGGGCCGGGCCGCGCTCACGCCGTCGGACCTGCTCGACGAGACGTGGGTCTGCACGCCCGACGGCACCATCTGCTACGAGTGGTTCTGCCACATGTTCGCGCGCGAGCCGCGCGTCCCGCGCATCGACTTCCGGTGCCTCGAGTTCGCGTCGCAGGTCGAGGTCGTCGCGCAGGACCTCGCCGTCGCGCTCGTCCCGCGACTGGGCCGGGGACCTCTGCCGTCCGACGTCGTCGCGGTGCCCGTGCGCGAGCCCGTCCCGACCCGCCCGGTGACGGTCGTGTGGCGCGCGACCATGACCGACGCCCCCGCGGTCCGCTACCTCCGCGAGCGCCTGCGCGCCGTCGCGCCCTGACCAGGCGCCGAGCCCGGGATCGCTCCTCACCCTCGGCCGTGCGTGGGGAGAGACCCCGGGTTCGGCGGCACCAAGGGCGAGGGGTCCGCCGCCGGAACTTCGTGGGCGCGTGGTCCGTTGAGGTCGGCGAGCGCGTCAGCGCCGCACCCGTCCGACGAAGGGGCCCGATGACCGAGCACGAGCCGACCCGGCGGTCCGCCGACCCGCGCGCCGTGGCGATCGCGGGCCTGATGACCGTCGCCTGGTACGCCGTGCCCGACGTCGTCCGGCCGCGCTGGGCCCGTGCGCTCGCCAAGACCGCGGTCGCGACGGCGGGTGCCGTGCTCACGGTGACCTCGACCGCGGAGGGTCGCGACGCGCGCGAGGGCGTCCGGTCGCTGCGCGACGCCGTCCGGTCGCCCGACGACGCCGGCGACCTTGTCGCGGCGGCGAGCACCGGGACGACCGGCGGGCCCGGGGCCGAGCCGGCGGACGGCGCCGCGCGCGAGGACAACACGTACGTGCCGGACCGCGAGGAGCCGACACCGGTCCCGCCCGGCGTCGTCGCGGCCGGAACGATCGGGGGAGTCGCGCTCGCGACGACGCTCGCCGTCGCCGGGGAGAAGTGGGTCTACCGCCGCGGGGAGCGGCTGCGCGCACGGGGCGTCCGGCTCCCGCACACGCGCGTCGGGCTCGTGCTCGGCGCGCTGGCCGTGGCGCTCGCGGCGGCGGAGCCGCTCCTGTGGAACGCTGAGGACCGCTGAGGCAGCGACCCGGGCCGGCCCGCCGGCGGGAGGTCGTGCACCGTGCGGCCTCGCGGACCGGGAGGGGCCGAGGATGATCGGGTTCGGGCTGGCGCTCGCGGGGGTCGCCGCGGCGATCCACGGGTACATCTTCGTCATGGAGTCGCTCACGTGGACGAGCGCGCGCACGCGCGCGACCTTCGGCACGTCGCGCGAGGAGGCCGCGGCGACGAAGGAGCTCGCGTTCAACCAGGGCTTCTACAACCTGTTCCTCGCGGTGCTCGTCGTGCTCGGGATCGTCCTGTACGCGACGGGCCGGCACGACGTGGGCCTCACGCTCGTCCTCGCGGGCGTCGGGTCGATGGTCGCCGCCGGGCTCGTGCTGATCCTCTCGTCGCCGTCCAAGGCGCGCGCCGCGCTGGTGCAGCTCGTCCCGCCGCTGCTGGGCGTCGTGGGGGTCGTCGTCGGCCTCGTCTCCTGACACCCGCCTGCTGGGGCCACCCACGTGGTCGGCCCCGGGCGGGACCGGGACGGGGGACGACGGGGACGCCGACCGGAGGGCGGACGGGACCACGAGGCCCGGCGACCCGCCGGTAGACTGGGCCCCGCGCCGTCGTGCGCTCCCCGCATCAGCGCCCACCCGAGGGAAACGATGACCGCCCCCGCACCCCAGGCTTCCGCACGCTCCGACGCTCGTCCCGCCGCAGGACCGACGCTGGACACCGTCGAGCACGCCGCCGCCACCCCCGACGAGGTCCAGCCGTACGCCGAGCTCGGCCTCAAGCCCGACGAGTACCAGCGCATCCGCGACATCCTGGGGCGCCGCCCCACGGCCGCGGAGCTCGCGATGTACTCGGTCATGTGGTCCGAGCACTGCTCGTACAAGTCGTCCAAGGTCCACCTGTCGAAGTTCGGCGCGGCCACCACGGACGAGATGAAGAAGCACCTGCTCGTCGGCATCGGCGAGAACGCGGGCGTCGTCGACATCGGCGACGGCTGGGCCGTGACGTTCAAGGTCGAGTCGCACAACCACCCGTCGTTCGTCGAGCCCTACCAGGGCGCCGCGACGGGTGTCGGCGGCATCGTGCGCGACATCATCTCGATGGGCGCGCGCCCCGTCGCCGTCATGGACCAGCTCCGCTTCGGCGCCGTCGACCACCCGGACACGGCGCGCGTCGTGCACGGCGTCGTGAGCGGCGTCGGCGGCTACGGCAACAGCCTCGGCCTGCCGAACATCGGCGGCGAGCTCGTCTTCGACTCCTCGTACCAGGGCAACCCCCTCGTCAACGCGCTGTGCCTCGGCGTGCTGCGCCACGAGGACATCCACCTCGCCAACGCCTCGGGCGTCGGCAACAAGGTCGTGCTGTTCGGCGCCCGCACGGGCGGCGACGGCATCGGCGGCGCCTCGATCCTCGCCTCGGAGACGTTCGAGGACGGCGTGCCCGCCAAGCGCCCGAGCGTCCAGGTGGGCGACCCCTTCATGGAGAAGGTCCTCATCGAGTGCTGCCTCGAGCTGTACGCGGCGCAGGTCGTGGAGGGCATCCAGGACCTCGGCGCCGCCGGCATCTCGTGCGCGACGTCGGAGCTCGCCTCGAACGGCGACGGCGGCATGCACGTGTGGCTCGACGACGTCCTGCTGCGCGACCCGACGCTCAACGCGGGCGAGATCCTCATGTCCGAGTCGCAGGAGCGCATGATGGCGGTCGTCGCGCCGGAGAAGCTCGACGAGTTCCTCGCGATCACCCGCAAGTGGGACGTCGAGACCGCCGTGATCGGCGAGGTCAACGACTCCGGGCGCCTGACGATCGACCACCACGGCGAGCGCATCGTCGACGTCGACCCCCGGACGGTCGCGCACGAGGGCCCGGTCTACCACCGCCCGTACGCGCGCCCGTCGTGGCAGGACGGGCTCAACGCCCGCACCGTCGAGGCCGACGCGCTCGCCCGCCCCGAGAGCGGGGACGAGCTCCGCGCGACGGCCCTGCGCCTCCTCGCGTCGCCCAACCTCGCGTCCAAGGAGTGGGTGACGAACCAGTACGACCGGTTCGTCCAGGGCAACACCGCGCTCGCGCAGCCCGACGACTCGGGCGTGGTCCGCGTCGACGAGTCCACCGGCCTCGGCGTCGCGCTCGCGACGGACGCGAACGGCCGCTACGGCAAGCTCGACCCGCGCACGGGCGCCCGCCTCGCGCTCGCCGAGGCGTACCGCAACGTCGCGACGACGGGCGCCCGCCCGCTCGCCGTGACCGACTGCCTCAACTTCGGCTCGCCCGAGGACCCCGACTCGATGTGGCAGCTCGTCGAGGCGATCGAGGGCCTCGCGGACGCGTGCCGCGAGCTCGGCGTGCCGGTGACGGGCGGCAACGTGTCGCTCTACAACGGGACCGGCGAGCCGGGCCAGATCGACTCCTCCATCCACCCGACCCCGGTCGTGGGCGTGCTCGGCGTGCTCGACGACGTCGCGCACGCCACGCCGTCGGGCTGGCGCGAGACGGGGGAGAGCATCTACCTCCTCGGCACCACGCGTGCGGAGCTCGACGGGTCGGCGTGGGCCGACGTCGAGCACGGCCACCTGGGCGGCGTGCCCCCGCAGGTCGACCTCGCGGCCGAGAAGGCGCTCGCCGGCGTCCTCGTCAACGCGAGCCGCGACGACCTCGTGTCGGCCGCGCACGACCTCTCCGAGGGCGGGCTCGCGCAGGCGCTCCTCGAGGCGTCGCTGCGCTTCGGCGTCGGGGCCACCGTGTCGCTCGACGCGCTGACCGAGCGCGACGGCGTCACCCCGTTCGAGGCGCTGTTCTCCGAGTCGACGGCCCGCGCGCTCGTCGCGGTGCCCCGCGGCGAGGAGTCCAAGCTCGTCGACGCGTGCGTCGCGCGCGGCGTCCCCGTCCTGAAGATCGGCGAGACGGGCACCGAGCCCGGCGCCGTCGCCGAGTCGGGCGAGGCGCTCGACGTCGCGGGCCTGTTCACCGTCCCGCTCAGCGAGGCGGACGCGGCCTTCCGCGGCACGCTGCCGTCCATCTTCGGCTGACACCCGCACCACCGACGCCCCGGTCACCGCACAGGTGACCGGGGCGTCGTCGTCTCCTGACCCCCGCCGCCCGGACCGGGCCGCCGAGCACGACCCTCCGCGCGGTCGACCACGGGGTCGCTGTCGGAAAGAGCCCGAGAACGACAGCAACGTCGTGTTCGGCGGGTGGGCGGGTTCGGTGGAGGTCGGCGGGCGAGGTGGTGCGGCGGGTCGCGGTGCGTGCCGCGACGGTGTCAGAGTCCGGGCATGACCTCGGCGACCACGAGCCTCCCGCCCGCGCGCGTCACCGCCCGACGGCGGCTCGGCGGTCCGGTGCTCACGGTGCTGCTCTCCGTCGGGACCGTGGTGGGCGTCCTGCTGACGCTCGTGCGGGCGGTGCCGTACGACGCGGTGACGCCGCTCGCACAGGTCGTCGGGTTCACGCCGTTCGTCGCGGCGGCGACCGTCGTCGGCCTCGTGGTCACGCTCGTCGCGCGCCGGTGGGTCCTCGCGGCGCTGCTCGCTGTGTGCGTCGCCGCGCAGGCGGTGTGGCTCGTGCCGGCGTTCGTGCCCGGTCCGGCGCCGCCCGACGACGCGGCCTCCATGCGTGTGATGGGCGCCAACGCGTGGCTCGGGTCGGCGGACGCCGAGGCGCTGGTCGACCTCGTGCGCGAGCAGGACGTCCAGGTGCTCGCGGTGCTGGAGCTGACGACCGACCTGCGCGAGCGCCTCGTCGCGGCGGGCATCGAGGACGTGCTCCCGTACAGCGCCGACGCGAAGGTCGGGTCCGGGGCGCTCGGCAGCGGGCTGTGGAGCGCGCTGCCGCTCGACGACGTCGACCTCGAGCCGTTCTCCAACGACGCGATGCCGTCCGCGACCGTCGAGGTCGACGGCGTGCCCGTGCGGGTCACCGCCGTGCACCCGATCCCGCCGATCCCGGAGTACGTGCGGGTCTGGGGCGAGGAGACGGCCGCGCTCGCCGAGCGGGCGGCGGCGGACCCCCTCCCGCAGGTGCTCGTCGGCGACTTCAACGCGACCCACGACCACGCGACGTTCCGGCGGCTCCTGGGCGACCGGTTCCACGACGCGAGCCGCGCGTCGGGCGGCGGGCTCGACCTGTCGTGGTCGCCGCGCCCGGGCACCGTCCCGCCGGTGCTCAACCTCGACCACGTGGTGACGGATCGGGAGAACGTCGTGACCGACGTCGACTCCCTGCACGTGCCCGGCAGCGACCACCGCGCGATCGTCGCGACGGTCCACGTGCCCCGCCCCTGACGTCGAACCCGGGGTCGTTCCCCACGCGTGGCTCACGGTGGGGAACGACCCCGGGTTCGACGCCGGAAAGGGTCAGCCGCGCGCGGGCTCCGGGGTATCGACGGAGGTCTCGTGGTGCGGGTGGCGGCGCTCCAGGGCGGCGCCCTCGACGTCGACGTCGGGCAGGATGCGGTCGAGCCAGCGGGGGAGCCACCACGCCTTGTCGCCCACGAGGTGCATGAGCGCCGGGACGAGCAGCATGCGCACGACGAACGCGTCGACCAGCACGCCGAACGCGAGCGCGAACCCGATGGGCCGGATCATCGCGCTGTGCGAGAAGACGAACCCGCCGAAGACGGAGATCATGATGATCGCCGCGGCCGTCACCACGGCCCGGCCCGCGCGCACGCCCTGGACGATCGCGACGCGCGCCGGGGCGCCGTGCGCGTACGCCTCGCGCATCCCCGAGCCGAGGAAGAGCTGGTAGTCCATCGCGAGGCCGAACAGGATGCCGACGAGGATCGTGGGCAGGAAGTTGAGGATCGGGCCCGGCGTCTCGACGCCGAACACCCCCGAGAGCCAGCCCCACTGGTAGATCGCGACGACCCCGCCGAGCGCGGCGAAGTAGGACAGGATGAACCCGAGCGTCGCGACGACCGGCACGAAGATCGACCGGAACACCAGCACGAGGATGACGAGCGACAGCCCGACGACGACCGCGAGGTAGATCGGCAGCGCCTGCGCCAGCTTGTCGGAGATGTCGATGTTGCCGCTGGCCGAGCCGGCGACGCCCAGCGTCACGTCCCCGTGGAGGGGCTCGAGGGCGCGCAGGTCGTGCACGAGCTCCTCCGTCGACGCGCTCGTGGGCCCCTCGGCGGGGATCACCTGGAACGCGGCGACCGTACGGTCCGCGGAGGTCCCGACCGGGGCGACCGCGACGACGTCGTCGAGCGCGAAGAGCGACCGCGCGACCTGCACCTGGTACTCCAGCGCCTCCGCCTCGGTGGGCTCGCCCGGGAGGTCGGCGACGACGAGCAGCGGGCCGTTGGTGCCCTCGCCGAACTGCTCGGCGATCGTCGAGTACGCGCGGTACTGCGTGGAGTCGTGCGCCTCCGACGACCCGTCGGGCAGGTTGGTCCGCAGGTCGAGCGCGGGGAGCGCGATCACCCCGAGCGCCACGACGGCGAGGATCGCCGTGCCCACGGCGCGCAGCGTGGACATCGGGCGGACGGGCTTCGTCCCGTCCAGAGCGGTCGTGCCCGACGGCGCGGCGTCGGTCGCGGCGCCCGGCTCGCCCGGAGCCTGGGTCTCGGCGAGCGCGGCGCGCTCGCGGCGGCTGAGGATGCGCGTCCCGATCATGCTCAGCAGGGCGGGCGTGAGGGTGACGGCGATGAGCACGGCGATCGCGACGCAGAGCGCGCCGACGGTCCCCATGAGGCCGAGGAACGGGATGCCGGTGACGTTGAGCGCGAGGAGTGCGATGAGCACCGTGGCGCCGGCGAACACCACGGCGTTGCCCGACGTGCCGTTCGCGAGCGCGATCGACTCCTGGACGTCGTCGCCCTGCTTGAGCTGGCGGCGGTGCCGGTTGACGATGAACAGCGAGTAGTCGATCCCGACCGCGAGCCCGAGCATGAGGCCGAGCACGGGGGTCACCGACGACATCTCGACCACGCCGGAGAGCGACATCGCGGCGAGCGCACCGATGCCGACCCCGATGAGCGCGGTGAGGATCGGGAGCCCGGCGCCGACGAGCGTGCCGAGCATGACGACCAGCACGATCGCCGCGACGACGAGGCCGATCGCCTCGCCCACGCCGAAGACCTGGGGGACGCCCTGCGTGATGTCGGACGAGAAGTCCGTCTGGACACCCTCGACCGGGTCGTCGGTGAAGACCGCGACGAGGTCGTCCTTGGTCTGCTGCTCGATGCTCATGTTCGGCTCGGTGAACGCGACGCTCGCGACGGCGGCGCTCCCGTCCTCGGACACCATGCGGATCTCCGACGCCATCTCGAGCAGCGGCGCGGAGGCCTCGAGCTGGGCGGACTGCTCCTCGAGCGTCGTGCTCTGGTCCTCCAGCGCGGTCATTTGCTTGTCGAGCGCCGCGGCCTGGGCGTCGAGCTCGGCGCGCCCGGCGTCGAGCTCGGCCTGCTGCGCGTCGAGCTGGGGCGCCACCTGGTCGAGCGCGCCCGCGGCCTGGGCCTGCGCGCGTGCCGCGTCGAGCTGGGCCTGGCCCTCGTCGAGCTGGGTCCGCGCGGCGTCGAGCTGCTCCTGGCCCGCGGCGAGCTGCGTGCGACCGTCCTCGAGCTGCGTGCGCCCGGCCTCGATCTGGGTGCGGCCGTCCTCGACCTGCTGACGCTGGTCCGCGAGCTCGGCCTGCGTGGCGAACGGGTCGACGGCCGTCTCGACGCCGTCGACCTCCTCGGCCGCGGCGAGGCGGTCGGAGATCGCCGCCTCCTGCTCGGGCGTGAACGCCGAGCCGTCCTCCGTGGCGAAGACGACGGTGCCGCTCCCGCCCGATGCCTCCGGGAGCGCCGTCTGCAGGCGCTCCGTCACCTCGGCGGTCGGGGTGCCGGGGATGGAGAAGCTGCTCGCGAGCGAGCCGCCGAACGCGACGAACGCCGCGCCGGCCAGCACGAGCACCGCGAGCCACGCGGCGAGGACGGTCCGCGCCCGGCGCGCGCACGCGCGCCCGAGGCGGTAGAGGAGTTCAGCCATGAGGATCCTTCGGGTGGGAGTCCGGTGCGGTCCGGGAGGCGGTCCGGGTGGGGTGGTCGGTGCCGGCGGCCGGGTGGCCGGGCGGGGAGGTGGCAGGCGTCAGGCGGGGCTCGCCCAGCCCGCGCGCACGCGGTCGACGAGGCGGTCGAGGAGGTCGGCCCACACGCGGCGCGAGGCGTCGTCGTCGGTGGCGCCGGTCGCGGCCCACCAGCGGCGCTGGATCACCAGGACGCCGGCCATGAGCGCGCCGACGAGCATCTCGATCTCGAGCGGGTCGACGTCGGGGTGCCGCCGCGTGGTCTCGGCGACCAGGCGCTCGGCGAGGTGGGTGAACGTGCGCACGACCATCGTCGTGACACGCGGGGTGGGCTCGGTCGCGGTGCCGCCGAGGGCGCGCGTGAGGTAGGCCATCGGGCCGACGAGGTCCGTGCCGCGGAGCGCCGCGGTGACGTCGTCGAGCGGGGTCGTGCGGTCGGTCCCGGGATCGGCCGCGCTCGCCCCGAGCGCGTCGACCACGGTGCCCAGCACGTCCTCGCACACCTCGACGACGACGTCGTCCAAGGAGGCGAAGTGGTTGAAGATCGTGCGCCGCGCGACGTCGGCGCGTGCGGCCAGGTCGTCGACCGTGAACCGGGCGCCCCCGTTCTCCTCCATGAGCGACGCGGCGGCATCGACGATCGCGCGGCGGTGCCGCGCGCGCAGCGCGGCGCGGCGATCGGTCGCGGGGCCGGTCGCAGGGTCGGTCGCCAGGTCGGGCGCGGGCACGCCCGACGGCTCGGTCGCGGAGGGGAGGGGCACGTCATGACACTAAGTGCATCGATGCACTCGGTGCAAACAGCGTCGTGGGTGCTCAAAGTTGACCGATCGAGTCCAGTATGTGGGAAGGTCTCCTCGGTGCGTTGACACCCCGCGGTGGCCGCTCGTAAGTTCCCGCGCAACCGAGGTCGACGCACCCCGGTCACAGGACATGGTCATGAGCTCCGACGCCAAGCCCCGGCTCGTCGGACGGCAACCCTCCCGCGCGGTGGGGTGCCCCGGGTGAGGACCAGGTCCCGCGTCGCGCGGACCACGCGCGGCGCGGGGCAACGACGCGGAGCCCGGCGACGGGCACGAAGGAGACGGACGATGGATCGGCGAATGTCGAGCACCGCGGTGAGCACCGCGCACGTGTCGACGTGCCCCTGTCCGTTCGCGGGCGCCCCCGGCGCCCCCGCCCTCGGGGCCACGGGTCCCGCGCGCGTCGCCTGTTGTCGCTGACGACGACCCGTCCCTGACACCCCGCGCCACCCGCGCGCGGTCCGGGTCCCTCCCGGCTTCCCCAGCCCGTCCTGCCGCCGCGCGCGGCCGGACCGCCCTGCCCACCCTCCGGCACCCCGCCGCGCCCTGAGCGCGCCGTCGGCTCAACTGAGAACGGATCCTCGCGATGTCCGACCCCCGCCCCGCCCGCACCCTCCACCTCGGCGTCGACCTCACCGACGCCGGCGCGCACCCCGCCGCCTGGCGGACCGTGGGCTCCCAGGCCCAGCGACTCTTCGACGCCAAGCGCCTCGTCGAGCTCGTGGCCACGGCCCAGCGCGGCCAGCTCGACCTCGTCACGCTCGACGACGCGTTCACGCTCCAGCCGAGCCGCAACGGGTCCGTGCGGGGCCGCCTCGACGCCGCGCTCGTCGCGTCCCGGCTCGCGCCCCGCAGCGCGGGCATCGGCCTCGTCCCGACCGTCACCACCACGCACACCGAGCCGTTCCACGTGTCCAAGGCGATCGCGACGATCGACCACGTGAGCTCCGGGCGCGCGGGGTGGCAGGTCGGGTGGTCCACGACCCCGGCCGAGGCCGCGGCCTTCGGGCGCAAGGGCGCCCAGGACGAGCCCGACGCCGTGGCCGAGGCGGACGAGGCGGTCGAGGTCGTCACGCGCCTCTGGGACTCGTGGGAGGACGACGCCGAGATCCGCGACGTCGCGACGGGCCGGTTCGTGGACCGCGAGAAGCTCCACTACGTCGACCACGAGGGCATCCGGTTCGCCGTCAAGGGGCCGTCGATCACGCCGCGCCCGCCGCAGGGCCAGCCGCCCGTCGTCGTGCGGGCGGACACGCCCGCGTCGCTCGACCTCGCGGCCCGCCGGGCCGACGTCGTCCGGGTCCGCGCGGCGACCCGCGACGAGGCCGTCGCGCTCCGGTCGCAGGTGCGCGACGCGGCCGCGGACGCCGGGCGCGACCCCGACGCGCTGCGGGTCCTCGTCGACGCCTACGTCGTCGTCGGCGACACGCGCGCGAGCGCGCAGGCCCGCCTCGACCTGCTCGAGGACCTCGAGGGCGTCTCGTGGGACACCGACTCGCTCACGCACGTCGGCACGGCGCGCGACCTCGCCGTCACGGTCGAGGAGTGGGTGCACGCCGGTGCCGCCGACGGCTTCCTGCTGCGGCCGTCGTCGCTGAGCACGGACCTCGACGCGATCGTCGACGGCGTGGTGCCGCTGCTCCAGGGCGCGGGCCTGTTCCGCACCGCCTACCCCGGGACGACGCTGCGCGACACGCTCGGCCTCCCGCTCCCCGCCAACCGCTACGCGGCGATCGCCTGACCCCGGACGGACCGACGACATGAGCACGCGCCCCCGCAAGCAGATCCACCTCGGCGCCCACTTCCCGGGCGTCAACAACACCACCGTCTGGAGCGACCCCCGCTCGCGCAGCCAGATCGACTTCGCCTCGTTCGAGCACCTCGCCCGCCGCGCCGAGGACGCCAAGCTCGACTTCTTCTTCCTCGCCGAGGGCCTGCGCCTGCGCGAGCACAAGGGCCGCATCCACGACCTCGACGTCGTGGGTCGCCCCGACACGCTGCCCGTGCTCGCCGCGCTCGCGGCCGTCACGGACCGCCTCGGCCTCGCGGGCACGATCAACACGACCTTCAACGAGCCGTGGGAGCTCGCGAAGCAGTTCGCGACGCTCGACCTGCTCTCCGAGGGTCGTGCGGCATGGAACCTCGTGACGAGCCCCGACGCCTTCACGGGCGCCAACTTCCGCCGCGGCGGGTACCTGCCCTACCCCGAGCGCTACGCCCGGGCGGCCGAGGTCGTCGAGGTCGCGCGCGCCCTGTGGGACTCGTGGGACGACGGCGCCGTGCTGGCCGACCGGATCGCGGGCGAGTTCCTGCGCCCCGGGTCGGTGCGGCCGGTCGCGCACCACGGCACGTACGCGGACGTCGTCGGGCTGTTCGAGACGCCGCGCGGACCGCAGGGGCACCCCGTCCTGTTCCAGGCCGGCGACTCCGCCGACGGGCGCGACTTCGCCGCCGCGACCGCCGACGTCGTGTTCTCCGCGCACTCGACGTTCGACGCCGGGCGCGCGTTCTACGAGGACGTCAAGGGACGGCTCGCGGCCCACGGGCGCGAGCGCGACTCCCTGAAGATCCTGCCCGCGACCGTCGTTGTGCTGGGCGACACGCCCGCCGAGGCCGAGGAGCGCGCTCGCGAGATCCGGCTCCAGCAGGTCTCCGGGCCGACGGCCATCGCGTTCCTCGAGCAGGTCTGGGGCCGCGACCTCGAGGCGTACGACCCCGAGGGGCCGCTGCCCGACGTCGAGCCCGACACGGAGAACCTGTCGATCACGCGGGGCCGCGTGCGGCACGCGAAGGACCCGGCGGCGGTCGCCGCGGCGTGGCGCGAGCAGGCCGAGGCGAACGGCTGGTCGATCCGCGAGCTCGTCATCCAGGTGACGTCGCGCGGCGGGTTCGTCGGCACGCCGCAGCAGGTCGCGGACGACATCGACCGCCACGTCCAGGAGGACGCGTCCGACGGCTTCATCCTCGTCCCGCACCTCACGCCGGGCGGGCTCGACGACGTGTTCGACCAGGTCGTCCCGCTGCTCCAGGAGCGCGGCTCGTTCCGCACCGAGTACGAGGGCACGACCCTGCGCGAGCACCTCGGCCTCGCGCGGCCCGGCACCGCGCCGCGCGCCGCCGACCCCGAGCCCTCGGCGGCCTCCGCCGAGCTCGTCGGCCGACCGTAGCCGTCCCGCACGCACC
The DNA here is from genome assembly GCF_051844275.1 of Cellulosimicrobium sp. CpK407. Lineage (NCBI taxonomy): Bacteria > Bacillati > Actinomycetota > Actinomycetes > Micrococcales > Promicromonosporaceae > Cellulosimicrobium > Cellulosimicrobium sp. CpK407. The sequence goes on along the minus strand of NZ_JBGNYC010000003.1, from coordinate 96,745 downwards.
CGCACCGCAGACCTGCACCGTACCGACCTCGGAGGACCCATGAGCCAGAGCACGCTGACCGCCACGGGCACCGTGGCCGACGACCCCGCCGCCCCCGGGACGGCGGACGAGGCGCACGAGGCCGCCGCGTGGGCGGCATGGCACGCCGAGCGCGAGGAGGGGCTCCGGCCGCCGCACGGCTGGCTGAGCCTCGTCGCGTACCACTGGCTCCCGGCCGAGCCCGCCGCGCTGCCCGGCGTGCCCGGGCTCTGGTGGGCCGACGCCGACGGCGCGCACCACCGCGCGGACGAGGGCGGCGCCGTCCGGGCGACGACGGGCGACTCCGTCGGGACCGTGGTCGTCACGGAGGGTGGGTCCTCGGTCGCGGGCACGTTCCTGCCGGACGGCCGGGACGCGGGCGACCCGGCGGACGGGGGCGAGACGCGCGAGGTCGCGGTGGAGGTCGTGCGCCGCACGGGCCGGTACGCCGTCCGGCTGCGCGACCCGCTCGCTCCGGCCCGGACGGGGTTCGACGGCGTCCCGACGTTCGCCTACGACCCCGCCTGGGTCGTGGACGCGGCGGTGCGCTGGTACGACGCGCCGCGGCCCGTCGTCGTCGGCGCCGCGCGCCCCGGGCTGGTGCACCACGTGAGCACGGTCGGCGAGGTCGACCTCGTGGTCGAGCGTGACGGGGTCTCCCACCGCGCGACGCTCGTCCTCACGGGCAAGGCCGGCGGCGCGGTGACGCTGCTGTTCAGCGACGAGGCCCTGCACCTCGACGAGGCCGTCGCGCCCTGGCGCGTGCTGTGGGTGGACGCCGACGTGGCGCCCGGCGCCGAGGGGCGCGTGCGCCTCGACCTCAACCGGGCGATCAACCTCCCGTACGCGTTCAGCGACTTCGGGACCTGCCCGGCGCCGGTCGAGGGCAACCACGTGCCGTTCGCCGTCACCGCGGGCGAGAGGGCACCCCGGTGACCGCGGTCGCCGCGCGCCCCACCGGGCGGGGAACGCGCGAGGTCCGGTCCGTCGCGATGCACGACCCGCTCGTGCGGCCGCTGCTCGACGAGCTCTCCCACGAGTACTGGACGCGGTACCAGCGCGTGCTGAGCGCCGAGGAGCTCCGCGCCGAGATGGAGCACTACCCCGCGCAGGACTTCGCGGCGCCGCACGGCGAGCTCGTGCTGGTGCTGGAGGACGGCGAGCCGGTCGCGGGCGGCGCGTTCCGCCGTCGGACCGAGCAGGAGCTCGGTGACCCGGCACGCCTCGCCCGGCAGTCCGCGCGGCGCAGCGACGGGTCGCCCGCCGTGCGCACCGCCGAGCTCAAGCGGATCTGGACGCACTCGGCGCACCGGCGCCGCGGGCTGGCGCGCCTCGTGCTGGCGGAGCTGGAGCGCCGCGCCGTCGAGCGCGGCTACCGGCGCGTGTACCTCACGACGGGCCCGCGCCAGCCCGAGGCCGCCGGCCTGTACCTCGCGACCGGCTACACGCCCCTGTTCGACACCGGGACCGATCCCGAGGAGATCGGCCCGCTCGCCTTCGAGAAGTGGTTGGAGGTCGCGTCATGAGCACCGTGTCGCTCCCGCAGGACGAGTCCCGGCAGCTCGCGCCGCCGTCGGGCCGGCACCCCGCCGACCGGAGCGGCGGTGTCGAGGACGCGCTGCCGCTCGAGAGCCTGCGCATCGTCCCCGCGCGGCACCCGGGCCGCTGGGCCGCGACGGCCGGCGTCGCGGTGCTGCTCGCCATGGTCGTCAGCTCGCTCGTGACGAACGACCGCTGGGAGTGGGGCGTCGTCGCGCAGTACCTCACGTGGCCGTCGATCCTCGAGGGCGCGTGGGCGACGATCCGGCTCACGCTCGTCGCGTCGGTCGTCGGGTTCGCGCTCGGCACGGTCCTCGCGCTCATGCGCCTCTCGCGCTCGCCGCTCCTCCAGTCGGTGTCGTGGACGTACACGTGGGTGTTCCGGTCGGTGCCGCTGCTGCTGCAGCTCCTGCTCTGGTACAACCTCGCGTACCTCTACCCGTACCTCAGCGTCGGCATCCCCTTCGGGCCCGAGTTCCTGTACTTCGACACGCTGTCCGTGATCGACAAGTTCTGGGCCGCGATCCTCGGGCTCGGGCTCTCGCAGGCCGCGTACTCGGCGGAGATCGTGCGGGCCGGGATCCTCTCGGTCGACCAGGGGCAGCAGGAGGCCGCCGCGTCGCTCGGCATCCCCAAGCGGCGCCAGGTGAGCCGCATCATCCTGCCGCAGGCGATGCGCTCCATCATCCCGACGGCCGTCAACGAGGTGATCGGGCTGCTCAAGGGCACGTCGATCGTCTACGTGCTGGCGTACGGCGAGCTGTTCTACATCGTCAGCGTCATCTACGGCCGCAACGGCCGCGTCGTGCCGCTGCTCATCGTCGCGTCGATCTGGTACCTCGTGCTCACCACGCTCATCACGGTCGTCCAGTACTACGTCGAGCGGCACTACGCGAAGGGTGCCGTACGCACGCTGCCGCCGACGCCGCTGCAGAAGGCGCGCTGGACCGTCCTGGTCTGGGCGTCGCGGCTCTCCGGCCGGCCCGTGCCCGACTCCGTCCCGCCCGCGTACGCGGCCCGCGCCCGCGTGGGCGTGCTGACGCGCACCGCGCGCACGGCGGGAGGTGCGGCATGAGCGCCGTCGTCGCGACCACCGACGTCGCGACCGCCGGGCTCGTCGAGATCCACGGCGTCCACAAGAGCTTCGGCACCCTCGAGGTGCTGCGCGACGTGTCGCTCACCGTCCCGCCCGGGTCCGTGACGGTCGTGCTCGGCCCGTCCGGCTCCGGGAAGTCGACGCTGCTGCGCGCGATCAACCACCTGGAGAAGGTCGACAAGGGGTTCATCTCGCTCGACGGCGAGCTCATCGGGTACCGCCGCAAGGGCAACACCCTGCGCGAGCTCAAGGAGCGCGAGATCCTCGGCCAGCGCACCCAGATCGGGTTCGTCTTCCAGAGCTTCAACCTGTTCCCGCACCTCACCGCGCTCGAGAACGTCGTCGAGGCGCCGGTCTCGGCGCAGCGGCGCCGCCGCGAGGACGTCGAGCCCGAGGCCCGCGCGCTGCTCGAGCGCGTCGGGCTCGCGGACAAGGCCGACGCGCGGCCGCGCCAGCTCTCCGGCGGGCAACAGCAGCGCGTCGCCATCGCCCGCGCGCTCGCGCTGCGGCCCAAGGTGCTGCTGTTCGACGAGCCGACCTCGGCGCTCGACCCCGAGCTCGTGGGGGAGGTGCTCGAGGTCATCAAGGACGTCGCGAGCACCGGCACGACGCTCGTCGTCGTCACGCACGAGATCGGCTTCGCCCGCGAGGTCGCCGACACCGTCGTGTTCATGGACGACGGCGTCGTCGTGGAGCAGGGCACGCCCGCCGAGGTGCTCGACCACCCGCGCCACGACCGCACCCGGGCCTTCCTCCAGAAGGTCCTCTGACCCGGGGCGAGCCGGGGTCCTCGACCCGCAGCCGCCCCGCGTACCGCGCCCACCACCGCTTCCCGACGTCGTCACCCGCGACCGGCCGCCCGGCCGTCCCGCACCGCACTCCCGCGTCACCCCGACGCACCACCCGAGAGGTAGGACACCCGTGACCGCAACGACCACCCGCGCCCGCGCCCCCCGCGCGCTCGCCGCCCTCGCCGTCGTGCCCCTGCTGGCGCTCGCGGCCTGCTCCGGGGTGAGCACCGAGGCCCCGGCCGCCGCGGAGGAGGACGCGGCCACCGAGGAGAGCACGACGTCCGTGTCGGACGCCCTCGACGTGAGCACGAGCCCGGACCAGGACCGCATCCGCACCACCGAGTCGGCCGAGGCCGTCGCGCTCCTCCCGGACGCCTGGAAGGACAAGGACGAGCTCGTCGTCGCGATCTCCGCGGGCGCGGCGCCGCCGCTCGGCTTCCTCGCCGACGACGACGAGACGCCCATCGGCAACGAGACCGACATCGCGCAGCTCGTCGCCGACGCGCTCGGCAAGGACCTACGCCTGGAGGTCAAGGCCTGGGCGGACTGGCCGCTCGCGCTCGGCTCAGGCGACGTCGACGCCGTGATCTCCAACGTCACGGTGACCGAGGAGCGCAAGGAGACCATCGACTTCTCCACGTACCGCAACGACGAGCTCGGCTGGCTCGTGGGCGCCGACTCCGACATCACGTCGATCACGAAGCGCGAGGACATCGCGGGCAAGGTCGTCGCCGTCGGCTCCGGGACGAACCAGGAGAAGATCGTGCTCGAGTGGGACCGCCTCAACCAGGAGGACGGCCTCGAGCCCATCCAGGGCCCCGAGTACTACGAGCAGTTCTCCGACGTCCTGCTCGCGCTCCAGTCCGGGCGCATCGAGACGTACGTCGGGCCCAACGCGTCGCTCGCGTACCAGGCGGCGATCTCCCCGCAGGACTTCAGGGTCGTCGGCACGCTCAACGGCGGCTGGCCCGACACCGCGCAGATCGCCGTCGCCACGAAGAAGGGCAACGAGGTGGCCCCGGCCATCACCGCCGCGATCAACCACGCCATCGAGGACGGCACGTACCTCCAGGTGCTGCAGCGGTGGGGCCTGGAGTCCGAGGCCGTCGAGGAGTCGCAGACCAACCCGCCCGGCCTCCCGAAGACGGAGTGACCCGCGCATGACCACCAGCACCCAGCACGTCGACCACCTCGTGGTCGGGGGCGGCGTCATGGGCTCGGCCGCCGCGTGGCAGCTCGCCCGGCGCGGGCGCGACGTCCTGCTGCTCGAGCGCTTCGCCCCCGGGCACGCGCACGGTGCCTCCCACGGGACGTCGCGCATCTACCGCACGACGTACGCCGAGCCCGAGTACCTCGACCTCGCGCAGGAGGCGCTCCGCCTGTGGCGCGAGGTCGAGGACGAGACCGGGACCGAGCTGCTCACGGTCACGGGCGGCGTCAGCCACGGGCGGCGCGACGGCGCGGCCGAGCGCCGCGCGGACGCGATCGGTGCGGCGTTCGCGGCCCGCGGGATCGAGCACGAGTGGCTCGACCCCGCGGCCGCGGCCGAGCGCTGGCCGGGGCTGCGGTTCGAGGGCCGGGTGCTGCACGAGGTCGCGACGGCCGGGCGGCTCCACGCCGACCGCGCCGTCGCGGCCCTCCAGGGCGCGGCCGCCGCGAGCGGCGCCGACGTCCGCCACGAGACCGCCGTCCGGCACGTCGAGCGCGTCCCGGAGGGCGTGCGCGTCGTCACCGACGGCGGCGACGTCGTCGCGCGGGTCGTCGTCGTGACGGTCGGGGCGTGGAGCGCCGGCCTGCTCGGCGGTCCCACCGGCGGGCTGCTGGGGCAGGAGCTCCCGCTCGTCGTCACGCAGGAGCAGCCCGCGCACTTCGCGCTCGCCCTGGGCGCGTCCCCGCAGGGGTGGCCGGCGTTCACGCACGACGTCGGTCCCGGCACCGCGTGGCCGAGCGGCGTCTACGGGCTCGCGACCCCGGGCGAGGGCGTCAAGGTCGGCTTCCACGGGGTCGGGCCCGTCGTCGACCCCGACCGGCGCTCCTACCGGCCCGAGCCGGGTCAGCTCGCCGCGCTGCGCGACTACGTCCGCACGTGGCTGCCCGGCCTCGACCCCGACGCCTACGTCCCCGTGAGCTGCACCTACACGACGACGCCGGACCACGACTTCGTGCTCGACCGGCGCGGTCCGGTCGTCGTCGGCGCCGGGTTCTCCGGCCACGGCTTCAAGTTCGCCCCGGCGGTCGGCCGCGTGCTCGCCGACCTCGCCACCCGTCCCGACGACGCGCTCGCGGCCGAGCGGTTCGCGCTCGCCCGCCTCTCCGCACTCCCCGAGAGGACCGCCTCATGACGTCCACACCCGTCACCGTCCCGGCCGTCGTGCGTCCGGCCCGCCGCGACGGCGACCCGCGCGACCTGGAGAGCGACCTGACCGACGTGCCCACCGGTGCCCGGCCCGACGCCGTCGTGCCCGACGGTGCGGTGCTCGACGGCGCGCGCGCCGCGGTCGGGGCGCGCTACGGCGTCGCGCCGGACGTCGCGGACGTCGCCGCGCCCGGTGCCGCCGTCGGGCTGGCACGCCGTGCCGCGGCCGGCCGGGCGCGCGACGCGGGCCGCCCCGCGGACGTGCTCGGCACCGTGCTCGGGCACCGCAGCGTGCGTCGCTACCGCACCGACCCGCTCGCCGACCACGTCGTCCCGACGCTCGTCGCCGCCGCGCAGTCCGCACCGACGTCGTCGAACCTCCAGCTCTGGAGCGTCGTCGCCGTCACCGACGCCGCGCGCAAGGACCGGCTCGCGGCGCTCGCGGGCGACCAGGAGCACGTCCGCACCGCGCCGCTGCTGCTCGTCTGGCTCGCCGACGTCGCCCGGGCGCGCGCCCTCGGCGAGCGCGAGGGCGTCCGGCTCGAGGCGACCGACTACCTCGAGACGACGGTCGTGGCGTTCCTCGACGCCGCGCTCGCCGCGCAGAACGCGGTCGTCGCCGCCGAGTCGCTCGGGCTCGGCACCGTGTACATCGGCGCGCTGCGCAACCACCCGGCCCAGGTCGCGGCCGAGCTCGGCCTGCCCGAGGGCGTCGTCGCGGTCGTGGGGCTCGTCGTCGGGCACCCCGACCCTGCGGGCGGCGAGCGCGTCAAGCCCCGGCTGCCGCAGGCGGCGGTGCTGCACCCCGAGCGCTACCACGGCGACCAGGCGGAGCACGTCGCGGCGTACGAGCAGCGCATCGCGCCCTTCTACCGCGAGGAGGGGCTCGACGGCGGCTGGCGCGACCGCGTCGTCGACCGCCTGCGCGTCCCCGGCGCGCTGCGCGGGCGCGCCCACCTGCGACCCACGCTCGCTGCGCTCGGGTTCCCGTCCAAGTAGGAGCCCCGGTCCCGTCCCGCCGCCGGGAGCAGTCGGGACCCACCGCTCCACCGGCCGCTGCGCCGCCACCGGCCGCCGCACCACGACCAGTCGCACCACCGAAGGAAGCCATGTCCTCCCACCCGCACCCGACCGCCACCCCCGGCGGTCCGCGACCGGCGTCCGGCCGCGTCCCGCTGTCCGTCCTCGACCTCGCGATCGTTCCCGAGGGGGCGACGGGCCAGGACGCGGTGCGCCGCGCCGTCGGGCTCGCGCGCGACCTCGACCGGCTCGGCTACCACCGCGTCTGGTACGCCGAGCACCACCTGTCGCCCGGTGTCGGCTCCGCATCGCCCGCCGTGCTCGCCGCGGCCGTCGCGGCCCGGACCGAGCGCATCCGCGTCGGCAGCGGCGCGGTGCTGCTGAGCACGACGAGCCCGCTCGTCGCCGCCGAGCAGTTCGGGACGATCGCCGCGCTGCACCCGGGCCGGGTCGACCTCGGGCTGGGCCGGGCGTTCACCCCGCCGAAGGACGCGACGGGTTCGCAGGGCAGCACGCAGGGCACGGACGGCCCGCTGCGCGCCGCGCGGTCCGGCGCGACCGGGCCGCGCGTCGTCGAGGGGCTCTACGTCCCCGGCGCGCCGCCGTCGAACCTCAACGACTCCGTGCTGCGCGAGCGGATCCTCGCGCAGAAGCGGATCGTCGGGGCGTCGCGCACGCCCGTCAGCTTCCGCGACGAGCTGGACCTCGTGCTCGGCCTGCGTGCCGGGACGTACCGCGACGAGCACGGGACGCCGTACGTGAGCCCGCCCGTCGAGGGTGCCGACTGGGACCTGTGGGTCCTCGCGTCGAGCCCCGGCGAGAGCGCGCGCGTCGCGGGCGAGCTCGGGCTGCCGATCGCCGCGAACTACCACGTGGCGCCGTCGGCGACGATCGACACCGTCGCCGCCTACCGCGCGGCGTTCCGGCCGGGCGTGCTCGACGAGCCGTACGTCGTCGTGTCCGCCGACGTGCTCGTCGCCGACACGATCGAGCGCGCCCGGGAGCTCGCGACACCGTTCGCGGACTGGGTGCTCTCCATCCGCCGCGGCGCCGACGGCGCGATCGCATACCCCGAGCCGGGTACGTCGCCCGCGTGGGAGGACCGCCCGGAGGCCGAGCGCGCGCTCGTCGCGGACCGCGTCGACACGCGCATCGTCGGCGACCCGGAGACGGTCGTGCAGCGGCTCGAGACGCTGCGCCGCGCGACGGGTGCCGACGAGCTGCTCGTCACCACCGCGACCCACGACGCCGACGACGCCCGTCGCTCGTTCGAGCTGCTCGCCGAGCACTGGTTCGCGGGAAGCCCCGCCCCCGCCACACCCGCACTCGCCACCACCCCCTAACGCGAGATCGACCCGCGCGTCGCCAGATCGACCTCCTGAGGGTCGATCTCGGACGTGCGGGTCGATCTCGCGACGACCCCTCGAAGGAGAAACCCATGACGACCACCCCACCCCTCCAGGCCGCGACCGACGCCGCGGCCAAGGTCGCCGACGGCGCGCTGCTCATCGACGTGCGCTCCGCCGGCGGCCGCGCCGCGCACGGCGAGATCCCCGGCGCCACGCTCGCCGACCGCCACGACCTCGACGCCCTGTTCGGTCCCGCCGAGAACCCGGCGATCTCGCTCGACACGCCCGTCGTCGTCGTGTGCGGGTCGCCGAACGGCTCCGGACCCGTCGCCGAGGCGCTCGCCGAGCGCGGGTACACGAACGTCTCGCACGTCGACGGCGGCTTCCCGGCCTGGAAGGACGCCGGCCTCCCGGCGTCGGAGCCGGTCGAGGCGTCGCCCGCGACGTCTCCGGAGTCGACGGCGTCCCCGGACCCGACGGCGCCCGCCCGGTCCTGAGCGGCCGACCGGACCGCACCACGTCCGCCCGGCTCGCGCAGCACCGGCACCGCGAACCCGCACCCGCGCACCATCCACGACGACACCCACGGAGATCCTCATGCCCGTCGAGTTCCTCGGCATCGCCACGACCAACGACGCGTCGGAGACCACCGAGCGCACGACCGCCGCGTTCGACCCTGCCTACCTCGAGCGCCTCGTGCGTGCGCACGAGGACAACGGCTGGACGCGCGTCCTCTTCGCGTACGGCTCCTCCGGCCCGGAGCCCGCCGCGCTCGCTGCCTACACCGCCGCTCGCCTGCAGTCGATCGAGCTGCTGCTCGCGCACCGGCCCAACGTGTCCTACCCGACGTACGCCGCCAAGACGTTCGCGACGCTCGACCAGCTCTCCGGCGGGCGGCTCTCCGTGCACTTCATCACCGGCGGCAACGACCACGAGCAGGGCCGCGAGGGCGACACGCTGACCAAGGACGAGCGGTACGCGCGCACCCACGAGTACATCCAGATCGTCAAGCAGGCCTGGTCGAGCGCCGAGCCGTTCGACCACCACGGGCCGTTCTACGACTTCGACGACTTCGTGCTCGACGCCAAGCCGTTCGAGGGCCGCACCCCGACCATCTCGTTCGGCGGGTCGTCGGACGCCGCGTTCCGCGTCGGCGCGGCCGAGGCCGACATCTACGCCGTCTGGGGCGAGCCGCTCGACCGCACGGCCGAGCAGATCGCGCGCGTGCACGCCGAGGCCGCCGCCGCGGGCCGGGCCACCCCGCCGCGCATCCACGCCGCGTTCCGGCCGATCGTCGCGCCGACCGAGGAGCTCGCCTGGGAGAAGGCGCACCGCATCCTCGACCGGATCGAGGCGCGCAAGGCCGCCGCGGGTGGACAGCTCAGCCGTCGGCACCCGATCGACAAGCCCGAGAACGCGGGTTCCCAGCGCCTGCTCGAGATCGCCGCCCAGGGCGAGCGCTTCGACACCGCCCTGTGGACAGCGACCGCGAAGGCGACCGGCGGCGCCGGCAACTCCAACGCGCTCGTCGGCACGCCCGAGCAGGTCGCCGAGGCGCTGCTCGCGTACTACGACCTCGGCGTCCGCGTCATCTCGGCCCGCGGCTACGACCTGCTCGACGACGCGATCGACTTCGGCCGGTACGTCATCCCGATCGTCCGCGAGGAGGTCGCGAAGCGCGACGCCGCGACCGCGGAGGCCGCCGCGGCCTGACGGGCCCGGGACCGAGATCGGCAGAGAAGGACGAGATCGGCAGCCCCGGCCGAGATCGGCGCGTGCAGGTGCCGACCTCGGCCGGCGCTGCCGATCTCGCTGGCGGGCCCGCCCGGCCCGACCACGGACGACGACAGCAAGGAGCAGGACCGTGCGGTTCCAGGTACTCGACATCGTGTTCAACCCGCCCCACCCCGTGACCGGGGAGGCGGTCGCGCCGTCCGACCGGTTGAACCGGGTGGTGGAGACGGCGGTGCTGGCGGAGGAGCTCGGCTTCGACTCGTTCGCGTTGGGGGAGCGGCACGCGGGGGAGGTGCTGTCGTCGGCGCCGACGGTGATCCTCGGTGCGGTCGCGGCGCGGACGTCGCGCATCCTGCTGAGCACGGGCGTCACCGTGCTGTCGCTGCTCGACCCGATCCGGGTCGCCGAGGACCTCGCGACGGTGGACCAGCTCAGCCGCGGGCGGCTGGAGATCGTCATCGGCAAGGGCAACGAGGTGCTCCAGTACCCGCTGCTGGGGCTCGACATCGACAAGCAGTACGAGTACCTCCAGGAGAACTACGAGCTGCTGCGCCTGCTGCTGTCGGAGGAGGACGTGAGCTGGAGCGGGCGGCACCGGCACGCCCTGGAGCACGCGACGACGCTGCCGCGGCCGTTCGCGGGGCCGTTCCGCATCTGGCACGGGTCGGCGACGTCGCGCTTCGCGGTGGACCTCGCGGCCCGGTACGGGGACCCGATCGTCAGCGCCAACGCGTTGCAGCCGCGCGAGAACTACCAGGTGCTCATCGACCGGTACCGCGAGCAGTACGCGGCGCACGGGCACGACCCGGCGTACGGGTTCGTCGGGTCGGGCTCGGGCGGGCTGTTCCTCGCCGACACGACGGAGGAGGCTATCGAGCAGTACCGCCCGATCTACGAGGGCCAGGTCGCGGCGGCGGCGCGTCGGGGCTACGGGCCGGACGCCGTCGGGAAGGCGCCGAGCTTCCGGACGGTCGAGGACGCCGTCGAGCGCGGTCCGGCGCTGGTGGGCTCGCCGGAGCGCGTCGCGGAGAAGATCCTCGACTATCACGCGTCCTACGGGCACGACCTCCAGTCCGTCTCGGTCAACCATCTGATCCCCGCGGCGCAGCAGGAGGACGTGCTGCGCCGGTTCGCGGAGGAGGTCGTGCCCGTCGTGCAGGCCGAGGTGAAGACCGACCTGTGGAGCCCGGCCGACGCCCGCCGCGCGGCGGGGTTCACCGCGGCCTGAGCGATCCCGCCGGACCGGAGGGGAGGGCCCCGTCTCGCCCGGCGAGGCGGGCCCTCGCCGTGCTCGTGGCAGCCCCGCCGACGGGTCACGACGTCGCGGAGCAGGAAACAACCGTCCGCCTGGCGGGACGACCGTCTCGATACTTGACTCAACCGGTCGAGATTGTCTTTCCTGCTCCCAGGTGACGAGCGTCAGCACGCAGGCCCGGCTCGCTGACCAGCAACCCTTCGACGTGACGGGGTGCTCCGGGAACGACCTGACCGCGTGGCTCCCGCCGCGCGGTAAGCACGGCACCCCGGTGGGTTCCCCCGCCGCGCCGGCCCTCGGCCCGGCGCGGACGACCACCGGCGCCGGACGACCGCCGGTCCTCAGCCGGCACACGAGGAGAGCACGACATGATCCCCACACCTCACCGACGCCGGTCCCTGACCGCCGCCGCGGCCGCCGCCGCGACGGGTCTCCTGCTCGCCGCGTGCGGTGGCGGCACCGGCACCTCCGACGACGACGGGTCGCCCAGCCCGTCCGGCGAGCCGGTCGCGGGCGGCGACCTGACCTTCGCGATCACCGTCGACTCGCACTGCATCGACCCGCAGCAGGTCGGCAACAACGACGCCATCGCGGCGGCCCGCCAGACCGTCGCCTCCCTCACCGCGCAGGACCCGGAGACGGGCGAGATCCTGCCGTGGCTCGCGGAGAGCTGGGAGGTGAACGAGGACGCGTCGAGCTACACGTTCCACCTGCGCGACGACGCGACCTACGCCGACGGCACGCCGATCGACGCCGAGTCGGTCAAGACGAACTTCGACGCGATCGTCGCGCTCGGCGCGACGGCGTCGCTCGGGTCGCAGTACCTCGTCGGCTACGAGGGCACGACGGTCACGGACCCGCAGACCCTCACGGTCGACTTCGCGGCGCCGAGCGCCCAGTTCCTCCAGGCGACCTCGACGTTCTCGCTCGGCCTCCTCGCGCCGTCGTCGGCCGACCTGAGCGTCGAGGACCGCTGCGCCGGCAAGTTCGTCGGGTCCGGCCCGTTCTCCGTCAAGTCCTACACGCAGGACCAGGAGATCGTGCTCGAGAAGGTCGCGGGCTACGCGTGGGGCTCGGAGGCCAACGACCACCAGGGCGAGGCCTACCTCGACACGGTGACGTTCAAGGTCATCCCCGAGGCGAGCGTGCGCAGCGGCAGCCTGCAGTCCGGGCAGATCGACGCCACGGCCGCGATCTCGACCGTCGACCTCCCGCAGTTCGACGGGAACGGGTTCTGGCTCGAGTACCGCGCCAACCCGGGCGTCGTGTTCAACCTCTTCCCCAACGAGTCGAGCCCGCTCGCGGGCGACGAGGCCGTGCGGACGGCGATCCTCAAGGGCATCGACCGCGAGCAGATCGCGGACACCGTGCTCAGCGAGCAGGACGAGCCGGCCACGAGCGTGCTCTCGCACTCGACGCCGCTCTACGAGAGCGTCGCGGACGAGCTCGCCTACGACCCCGAGGGCGCGAAGAAGATCCTCGACGACGCGGGCTGGGTCGAGGGCGCCGACGGCGTGCGGGAGAAGGACGGCCAGAAGCTCTCCACGACCGTGACGTTCTGGCAGGTGCCGGAGCCGCTCGAGCTGGTCCAGCAGCAGCTCGCGCAGATCGGCGTGGACCTCCAGCTCCAGCACGTGACCGTCGCCGAGTCGCAGGCGATCAAGGAGAGCGGCGACTTCGACTTCGACTACTACAACCTCACACGCTCCGACCCGGACGTGCTGCGCACGATCTTCTCGGCGAATGCGCGCAACATCAACCAGCGCGACGCGGAGGAGGTCGACGACCTGCTCGACGCGTCGGCCGCGGCGACCGACCCGGCCGAGCGCCAGGAGCTCGTCACGGAGGCGTCGCGCCTGCTCGTGCAGAAGGGGCACGCGATCCCGGTCTACGAGCTCTCGACGACCATCGCGGCCGCCGACACGGTCCACGGCCTGACGTTCGAGGCGTCGTCGCGCCTCGACTTCTACGACGCCTGGGTCACCCAGGGCTGACCCGCCGGGCCCGCCTGCCCGACATCGCGGCGTCGGGCAGGCGGGCATCCCCCACGGAAGGAGGCCGACCATGGGCTGGTACGTCCTGCGTCGCGCCGGGCAGGGCCTGTTCGTGCTCTGGGCGGCGTTCACCATCTCGTTCTTCGTCCTCTACCTGCTGCCCAGCGACCCGGCCGCGCTCATGGCGAGCGGCGGGGGCGAGGCGGACCAGGTGGACCCCGCGCTGCTCGACGCCCTGCGCGCCCAGTACGGCCTCGACCGGCCCGTGCTCGTGCAGTACGCCGACGCGCTGTGGCACGCGCTGCGGCTCGACTTCGGGACGTCGTACGCGTCGGGCGCGCCTGCGACCCAGCTCGTGCTCCAGGCGCTCCCCGAGACGCTCCGGCTCACGGCCGCGGCGCTCGTCCTCGCCGTCGTGGCGGGCGCCGGCATCGCGATCGCGAGCACGTTCCCGCGCGCGGCGTGGCTGCGCCACGCGCTCGCGTCGCTCCCGCCGCTCGGCGTCGCCCTGCCGCCGTTCTGGCTGGGCCTGCTCCTGCTGCAGTGGTTCTCCTTCCAGCTCCCGCTGTTCCCCGCGATCGGCAACGAGGGCGCGATCAGCCTCGTGCTGCCGGCGATCACGCTCGCCGTCCCGGCGAGCGCCGCGCTCGCCCAGGTGCTCGCGCGGAGCCTGCGCGGGACGCTCGGTGAGCCGTACGTCGAGACGGCGCGCGCGAAGGGCGCGAGCCGGGCGCGCGTGCACTTCGGCCACGCGCTGCGCAACGCCGCGATCCCCGCGCTGACCGTCCTGGGGGTCGTCGTGGGCGGGCTGCTCGGCGGCACGGTCGTCACGGAGACGGTGTTCTCGCGCGCGGGCCTCGGGCGACTCACGGTCACGTCCGTGGACGCGCAGGACATCCCCGTCGTGCAAGCGGTCGTCGTGCTCTCCGCGCTCGTGTTCGTGGTCGTCACGCTCGTGGTCGACCTGCTCTACCCCCTGCTCGACCCCCGGATCGACGCACGACAGAAGGCGGTGGCTGCATGAGCACCAGGCCAGGGGTGCGCATCGTGCTCCGCGACGCGGTCGAGGTCCCGACGACCGCGAGCGACCGCGCGACCGCTCCGACGCGAGACGTCCCGCGGACGGACGTCCCGCCGTCGGGCGACGCGCGGCCGGGGAGCCCGGAGGTCCCCGAGCCGCGGGCGCCCGAGGAGATCGAGGTCGAGGACCGCGAGGACGCGCGCGCGATCCTCCGGCACGGCCGCGTGCGGACCCAGGGCACGGCGGGCCGGTGGCGGCGCGGGGTGCGGTACGCCGTGCGGCGTCCCGGGCTGGTCGTCGCCGTGCTCGTCGTCCTGCTCGTCACGGCGTGGGCGGTCGTCCCACAGCTCTTCACGGCGTACGACCCGCTGACGGGCGTGCCCGCGGACCGGCTCCAGCCGCCGTCCGGCGCGCACCTGTTCGGCACCGATCACCTGGGGCGCGACGTGTACGCGCGCGTCGTCCACGGCGCGTCGGCGTCGCTCAGCGCGACCGTCATCGCGGTCGCGGTCGGGCTCGTCGCCGGGTCGTTGCTCGGCCTGCTCGCGGGGTTCGTGCGCGGGTGGGTGGACGACGTCGTCGGCCGGTTCGTCGACGTGCTGCTCGCGATCCCGAGCATCCTGCTCTCGCTCGCGATCATCACGGCGCTCGGGTTCGGGACGGTCAAGGTCGCGATCGCCGTCGGCATCACGAGCGTCGCGACGTTCGCACGCGTCATGCGGGCCGAGGTCCTGCGGACCTCGACGTCGGTGTACGTCGAGGCGGCCCGTGCGTCGGGCGTGCGCTGGTACGGCGTGCTCGGACGCCACGTGCTGCCCAACTCGACGGGACCGGTGCTCGCGCTCGTCGCGCTCGAGCTCGGGACGGCCGTGCTCGCCATCTCGGCGCTGAGCTTCCTCGGCTACGGGACGCCGCCGCCCGCGCCCGAGTGGGGGTCGCTCGTCTCGGGCGGGCGCGACTACCTGGCCACCGCGTGGTGGCTCACGACCATGCCGGGCCTCGTGATCGTCGCCGTCGTGCTGTCGGCGAACCGCATCGCGCGGGCCCTGGAACGGACCGGAGGGGACGCATGACCGCCACGACGCCGACCACCCAGGAGCGTCCCGGCCCGACGTCGGGCGAGGCGCCCGCACTCGAGATCCGCGGGCTCGAGGTCGCCTACCGCACGCGCGACGGCGGCTCGTACGCCGCCGTCCGCGGCGTCGACCTCACGGTCGGTGCGGGCGAGGTCGTCGCGCTCGTGGGCGAGTCCGGGTCGGGCAAGAGCACGACGGCCCACGCGGCGCTGCACCTGCTCTCGCGCGGGGGAGCGGTGACGGGCGGGACCATCCGGCTCGGCGGGCGCGACGTCGGACGCCTCTCCGAGAAGGAGTGGCAGCAGGTGCGGGGCCGCGACGTCGGGCTCGTGCCGCAGGACCCGACGGTGTCGCTCAACCCCGTCACGCGCGTGGGCGACCAGGTCGCGGAGGTGCTCGTCATCCACGGGCTCGCGCGGCGCAAGGAGGCGCGCGAGCGCGCGGTCGAGCTGCTGCGCCAGGCCGGGATCGACGACCCGGAGGCCCGAGCGCGGCAGTACCCGTCGCAGCTCTCCGGCGGGATGCGCCAGCGCGTGCTCATCGCGATCGCCGTCGCGGCGCGGCCGCGCCTCGTCGTCGCGGACGAGCCCACGAGTGCGCTCGACGTGACGGTCCAGCGCCGCATCCTCGACCACCTCGACGGCCTCGTGCGCGACCTGGGCACCGCGGTCCTGCTCATCACGCACGACCTCGGCGTCGCGGCGGACCGCGCCGACCGGATCGTCGTGCTCGAGCGCGGGGTCGTCGTCGAGGAGGGCACCGCGGACCAGGTGCTGCACGACCCGCGCCACCCCTACACCCAGCAGCTCATCGCCGCGGCGCCGAGCCTCGCGAGCTCGCGCCTCGTCGCGGGCGGCACGCCGGAGACGGCGCCGGACGACGGCGTCGTCCCGCGCGCCGACGCGAGCCGCGCCGCGGTCGCGAGCCGCGCCGACGGTCAGGGGACCGCGGTGCCCGACGGCGCCGGCCCGGACACCGCGAGCGTGCCCGTCCTCGCGGTGCGGGACCTGCGCAAGGAGTTCACGCTGCCGCGCGGGTCGGCGCACCGGACGCTCGTCGCCGTGGACGGCGTGAGCTTCGCCGTCGGGCGCGGCGAGACGTACGCGCTCGTGGGGGAGTCGGGGTCGGGCAAGAGCACGACGGCGCGCCTCGCCCTCCGGCTCGAGCGGCCCACCGCGGGCACGGTGGAGTTCGCGGGCGAGGACATCACGACGGCGCGCGGCGAGCGGCTGCGGTCGCTGCGGCGCGGGTTCCAGGTCGTCTACCAGTCCCCGTACGCGTCGCTCGACCCGCGGTTCACCGTCGAGCAGATCGTCACCGAGCCGCTCCGGGCGTACCGGGTCGGGTCGCCGTCCGAGCGGGCGGACCGGGCACGTGCGCTCGTCGAGGACGTCGCGCTCCCGCCCGACGTGCTCCGACGGGGACCGCGCGAGCTCTCGGGCGGGCAGCGCCAGCGCGTCGCCATCGCGCGGGCGCTCGCCCTGAACCCGGCGCTCGTCGTCCTCGACGAGCCCGTCTCGGCGCTCGACGTGTCCGTGCAGGCGCAGATCCTCGAGCTGCTCGTGCGGCTCCAGGCCGAGCACGGGCTCGCGTACCTGTTCATCTCGCACGACCTCGCGGTCGTGCGGCAGGTGTCCGACCACGTCGGCGTCATGCACCGCGGGCGCGTCGTCGAGCAGGGCCCGGCCGAGCAGATCCTGCTCGACCCGCAGGAGGAGTACACGCGCGAGCTCGTCGCGGCCATCCCCGGCCGCCGCGCGCTCCAGGACGCGCCCCGGGCGTCGTCCACGACAGCAGGGAGGGCACGATGACCGTCACCGCACGACCCGCAGCACCCGGCGCCCGGCCCGGGACCAGGGCGACGCCCGGGCCGCGCGTGCTCGCGGAGCCCGCCCCCGCGCCGTCGCGCACCGAGCTCGCGGGCCGCACCACCGAGCTGCTCCAGGCGATGATCCGCAACGCGTGCGTCAACGACGGCACCGTCGGCTCGGGGCAGGAAGTGCGCAACGCGCGCGCCGTCGCCGACGCGCTCGACGGCCTCGACCTCGAGGTCGAGTGGGTCGAGCCGCGCCCCGGCCGCACGTCGCTCGTCGCGCGCCTGCGCGGCACGGACCCGGAGGCGCCCTCGCTCGCGCTCGTCGGGCACACCGACGTCGTGCCCGTCGAGCCGGAGGGGTGGACGCGCGACCCGTTCGGCGGCGAGCTCGTCGACGGCTGGGTCTGGGGTCGGGGCGCGATCGACATGCTCGGGCTCACGTCCGCGTTCACGGTCGTCACGCGCGCGATCGCGGAGAGCGGGCGGCGGCTGCGCGGCGACCTCGTGCTCGCCGCCGTCGCCGACGAGGAGCACGGCAGCACGTGGGGCGTCGACTGGATCACCCAGCACCGGTACGACCTCGTGGACGTCGACGCGGTGCTCACGGAGTCGGGTGGGGTCCCGCTCGGCTCCCGCGGGAGCCGCACGATCGCGGTCGGGGAGAAGGGCGGCGCCGGGCGCCGGCTGCGTGTCGTCGGGCGGCCCGGGCACGGGTCGGGGCCGTACGGGTCGCTCAACGCGATCGTGCTCGCGGCCGAGGCCGTGCGGCGGATCACCGCGCACCGCGGGCCGGTCGTCATCGGCCACCTGTGGCGCCGCTACGTCGACGCGCTCGACCTCGCGCCCGACGTGCGGGCCGCGCTGCTCGACCCCGCCCGGATCGACGACGCGCTGCCCGCGCTCGGCGCGCTCGCGTCCGTCGCGCACGCCACGACGCACACGACCGTCGCGCCGACCGTGCTGCACGCCGGGTCGAAGCCCAACGTCATCCCCGGGCTCGCGGAGGTCACGCTCGACATCCGCGTCCTCCCGGGCGCGACCCCGCAGGACGTGGCCGACCTGCTCGACGACGCGCTCGGCGACCTGCGCGAGCACGTGCACGTCGAGGGTGACTGGTTCGGCGAGGCGTCGCAGTCGCCCACCGACGGCGCGGCGTACGCGGCGATCGAGCGGGCAGTGCGCGCGCACGCGGGCGCCGACGTCGTGCCGGTCCTCGGGACCGGCGGCACGGACGGGCGCTTCTTCCGTCGCCGCGGCGTGCCGGCCTACGGGTTCGGCCTGCTCAGCGAGCAGTGGGACCCGGGGGTGTTCCGTTCGCTGTTCCACGGGAACGACGAGCGCGTCGACGTCGAGTCGCTCGGGCTCACCGCCACCGCGCTGCACGACGTCGTCACGAGCTACCTCGGGTGAACGGTCATCCGGATGACGGCTTGCCGTGGCGGTGACGACGGACGGTCGGGCGTCGCGGGCCGTTCTGCGGGTCTGCCTCGCGACCGGGTTCGTCACGCTGCTGGACTCGGCGATCCTCACCGTCGCGGCACCGGCGCTGCGCAGCGAGCTCGGGGCGACGACCGCGCAGCTCCAGTGGATCCTCGCCGGGTACTCCCTGACCTTCGGGCTCGCGCTCGTCCCGGCGGGCCGCCTCGGCGACCGGCTCGGGCGCGGTGGCCCGCTCGCCATCGGGCTCGCGCTGTTCGCCGTGGGGAGCCTCGTCGGCGCGACGGCCTCCGACGCCGACGTGCTCGTCACCGCGCGACTGCTCCAAGGAGTCGGCGCCGGGACCGCGAACCCGCAGGTCATCGGCCTGCTCCAGGACCACTACGCCGGGCCGGCCCGCGCGCGTGCGCTCGGGGCGTACGCCTCGACGGGCGCGTTCGCCATGGTCGTGTCCCCGCTCGTCGGCGGCGGGATCCTGTCCCTCCTCGGGCCGGCGGCGGGGTGGCGCGCCGCCGTCGGGCTCGCCGCGCCCCTGGGGCTCGCCGTGGCCGTCGTCGCCCTGCGCGTGCTGCGTCGCGGCTCGACGCGAGCGGGTGGCCTGACCCCGCGCGGCGCGCCCGGTCGCGACGGCGGTGCCGGGGAGGGCCGGGCAGCAGGCCGTCCGGCCGGCGAGGGCCTGTCCGCGAGCCGCGCCCGCGGTGGCCGCGTCGGCGGCGGGTTCGACGCCGTCGGGCTGGTGCTCGTCACGCTCGTGACGCTCGGGCTGCTCGTCCCGTTCGTCGCCGAGGGGCCGCGAGCCGTCGTGCTGCCGCTGTCGCTCGGGGTGCTCGTGGCCGCCGTCGGGGCGCTCGTCGTGTGGGAACCGCGCTACGCACGGCGCGGTCGGACGCCCGTTCTCGCCCCGGCGCTCCTGCGTTCCCCGACCTACGTGCTCGGCTGCGTCGTCGCGGCCTTCAGCTTCGGGGCGGCGCTCGGGTACTCCGCCGTCCTCATGCTCTTCCTCCAGGACGGCGCGGGCCTCAGCCCGGTCCAGGCAGGCCTGGTTACGACGCCGGGCGCGATCGCCTCGGTCGTGGCGGCGAACCTCTCGTGGCGGCTGTTCCGCCGGTTCGGCCGCCGCGGCGTGACCGTGGCCGTCGGCGCGAAGGCGCTCGTCGCCGCCGGCACGGCCCTCGCGGTGGCGGTCGCGCCCACGGCCACGGTGGTCGCCGTGCTCGTCCTGTCGCAGGTGCTGACGGGCGTCGTCGCGGGACTGACGATCTCGCCCAACCAGACGCTCACGCTCGAGGGTGCCCCCGGCACGGAGCGCGGCGTCGCCGGCGCGGCGCTCCAGCTCGTGCAGCGCGTCGCCGCGACGGTCTGCATCGCCGCGATGACGGGCACGTTCGTGGGCCGGACCGACGGCGCGGTCCCGGGCGTCCTCGACGCCCATCGCGACGGACTCGTCGTCGTGAGCGCCGCCGTCGCGGCACTGGCGCTCGTCGCGTGGGCGGCGTCCCTGCTCGACGAACGGCTCGCCCGCCCCGCCGCGAGGTAGAGCCGCAGGTCGCGAGGTAGAACACCAGGGGTTCTACCTCGCGACCTGCGGCTCTCCCTCGCGGCGGGGCGGGCTGGATCAGGCCTCGCGGTTCTCCGACGAGAGGAACCAGGCCTGCTTCTCCAGGTCGGCGATGATCTCGTGCAGGATGTCGGCGGTCGTCGGGTCCTCGGCGTCGACGGCGTCGTGCACCTCGCGCACGACCTCGACGGTCTGGGCGATGCGCTCGACGATCGCGTCGACCGTGTCGCCGACGGACACGAGGCCGGCCGGGTACGGGGAGAGGTCCGTCGTGGTCGCGACGGTCTCGGTGCGGCCGTCGGGCACGACCTGGAGCGCGCGCATGCGCTCGGCGACGGTGTCGCTGTGCTCGCGCGCGACGTCCACGACGTCGTCGAGCTGGAGGTGCAGGTCGCGGAACCCGCGGCCCGTGACGTTCCAGTGGGCCTGCTTGCCCTGGACGTGCAGGTCGACGAGCGCGACGAGCACGCGCTGGAGGTGCGAGCGGAGCGCCTCCGACGCCTCGAAGCGTGCGGTGGCGCGGTGGATGGTGGGTGCGGACATGGTGCTCCTCGCTCTCTCGGGGGTCTCCCGGAACGTGCGGCGGTCACCCGGCTTCCGTCGGTGCCGACTCGTGACTCGTTCTCTTGAACGATTCCAGACTAGGCACCATTCCGCGTCCCCGCCAGCAAGGACAGGCGTGCCTGACCTGCGGTGACACGTCGGCGGCACCCGCCGCGACGAGACCCGTCACGTTCGCTCGCCAGGTGAGAGGACCGGCCCTCGCTCTTGCCGCGGGGCGCTCGCGGTGGTCCGCTGGCGGCATGACCGACGACCGTCACCCCGCCGCTCCCGCCCCCGCACGCCCGACCGCACGCACGCTCGGTACGGGCGACGCCGCGCTCACCGTCTCCGCCCTCGGGTTCGGCGGCATGTCCGTCACGGACGCGTACGGACCCGCGGACGTCGGCGAGGCGGAGGCCGTGCTGCGCCGGGCGCTCGAGCTCGGCGTCACGCTCGTCGACACCGCCGACGTCTACGGCCACGGGCGCAACGAGGAGCTCATCGGTCGCGTGCTGGGCGCCCACCGGGACGAGATCGTCCTCGCGTCGAAGTTCGGGCTCCCGCCCGCGGGCGGCCACCCCGACGGCCGCCGGGTCGACGGGCGCCCCGAGTACGTGCGCTCGGCGGTCGACGCGAGCCTGCGCCGACTCGGCACCGACCGGCTCGACCTGTACTACCTGCACCGCATCGACCCGCAGGTCCCGATCGAGGAGACCGTCGGGGCGCTCGCGGAGCTCGTCGAGGCGGGCAAGGTCCGGACGATCGGGCTCTCGGAGCCCTCGGCGGCCACCGTGAGCCGCGCGCACACGGTGCACCCGATCACCGCCGTGCAGAGCGAGTACTCGCTGTGGACGCGCGACCCGGAGGACGAGGTGCTGCCCGTGCTGCGCGAGCTCGGCATCGGGTTCGTGCCCTTCTCGCCCTTGGGCCGCGGCATCCTCACGGGCACCGTGGACGCGACCGACGGCTTCGCCGAGGACGACGTGCGCCGTTCCCACGCGCGCTACGCCGGCGAGGCGTTCGAGCACAACCGCGGCCTGGTCCGCTCGCTCGAGCAGCTCGCCGCCGAGCGTGGCGTCACGACGGCGCAGCTCGCGCTCGCGTGGCTCCTCGCCCAAGGTGACGACATCGTCCCGATCCCCGGCACCAAGCGCCTCGCGTACCTCGAGCAGAACGTCGCGGCCGCCTCGGTCGAGCTCACCCCGGACGACGTCGCGGCGATCGGAGCGGCCATCCCGCGCGGGGCCGTGCAGGGCGTCCGCCACCCGCAGCCGGACCTGCTCGCGGGATGAGCGCCGACGCAGCGGCCGAGCCCGCGACACCTGCGTCCCCGCCCGACGAGGCGGCCGCCCGCCGCCCGCTCGCCGTGCACTGGTTCCTGCCGACGTCGGGCGACGCACGCGGGATCGTCGACGGCGCGCACGCGAAGGACACGCCCGGCCGGGCGACCGGGTTCCGCGCGCCGTCGCTCGACTACCTGGAGCAGGTCGCGGTCGCTGCCGACCGCCTCGGCTACGAGGGCGTGCTCACACCGACGGGGACGTGGTGCGAGGACGCGTGGCTCGTCACGTCCGCGCTGATCCGCAGCACGGAGCGGCTGAAGTTCCTCGTCGCGTTCCGCCCGGGCCTCGTCTCGCCGACGCTCGCGGCGCAGATGGCCGCGACCTTCCAGCGCCTGTCCGGTGGACGGCTGCTCCTCAACGTCGTCACGGGCGGCGACGAGAACGAGATGCGCAGGTTCGGCGACTGGCTCGAGCACGACGAGCGGTACGACCGCACGCGCGAGTTCCTCGAGGTCGTGCGCGGCGTGTGGGAGGAGGCGCCGCTCTCGTACGAGGGCACGCACTACCGGATCGCCGACGCCCGGACGTCCGCGCCGCCGGACCCGCGCCCCGAGATCTTCTTCGGCGGATCGTCGGAGGCCGCGCTGCCCGTCGCGGCGGCCCAGGCCGACGTCTACCTCACGTGGGGCGAGCCGCCCGCGCAGGCGCGCGAGAAGATCGAGCGCGTGCGCGAGCTCGCCGTCGCGCAGGGACGCACGATCCGCTTCGGGGTGCGCCTGCACGTCATCACGCGCGACCGGTCGGCCGACGCGTGGGACGTCGCGCAGCGGTTCCTCGACGACCTCACGCCCGAGCAGATCGCGGGCGCCCAGCGGCTCCTGGGCTCGTCCGGGTCGGTCGGGCAGCAGCGCATGGTCGCGCTCCACGGCGGCGGTGACCTCGCGGCCACCCGGCGCGCGCGGGACCTCGAGATCCACCCCGGGCTGTGGGCAGGCGTGGGGCTCGTGCGCGGCGGCGCCGGGACGGCGCTCGTCGGCAGCCACGAAGAGGTCGCCGACCTGGTCGAGGAGTACCGCGCGGCCGGGTTCGACGAGCTCGTCCTCTCGGGTTACCCGCACCTCGAGGAGGCGTACTGGTTCGCGGAGGGCGTCCGCCCGCTCCTCGACGCGCGGGGGCTCACGGCGCCCGCCGCCCGCCACGGCGCGAGCACGGCTCGCACGCACGCCGTGCCCTTCTGACGGGCGCTCGCCCGAAGGCCTCTGCGGCCGACGCTCGCCCACGCCGCACGACGCGTACGGGCGGCGCTGCCGCGCGCCCTCTCGGCGACGTATCCCTGAGACACATTGTCTCGGGATGAGAGATTTCTGCGCGGACCGTTCCCACCCGTCGGCGGGCCTCGGTAGACATCTCGCACGGTCAAGAGCACCAGCGCCAAGCCCCGGCTCGCTGGTCAGCAACCCCCTCGTCACGGCGGGGTGCTCCGGGAGATGACCTGGCCTACCGGCACGGAGACGTCCTGCCGGAACGGCAAGCGTGTACGACCTTCCGCCCGGCGACCCGGTGCGCCTCAGAGCGCCCGCGTCCGGGCACCGAGAAACAAGGAGCGTCTCCCCATGGCTTCGTCGAAGCTTCGATCTCTCGCTGCCGCGGGCCTCGTGCTCGCCGCGCTCGCGTTGTCCGCGTGCGCGGGGACCGCGGACGCGAAACCACCGGATCCTGACAGCACGGCGTCGGGCGGAGAGCGGGAGACCGTCACCGTCACGGACGAGCTCGGGCGCGAGGTGGAGCTCACCGTCCCGGTCCAGTCGGTCGCCATCGGCTACAACTGGTACAACATCGAGCTCGTCCGCGGGGTCGGGGCCGGTGACCGCGTCGTCGGTGTGAGCGCCGAGGGCGTCGAGGACACCCCGGGCAACGCTCCCTACTGGGAGTCCGTGCCGGGTACCGAGACCATCGTCTCGCGAGCCGCCGAGTTCAACTACGACGAGATCATCGCCGCCGGGCCCGAGCTCTTCATCACGCTCAGCAACTCTCCTTACGAGGAGGCGATCGAGAAGCTCGAGCCGTTCGGCATCCCCGTCCTCGTCGTGACGGCGTGGGAGCCGCGGCTCTTCGAGCAGAACGTCGAGCTGCTCGGCACGGTGTTCGGCACCGAGGAGCGTGCCGCGGAGTTCGCGGGGCTGTACCGCGAGGTGGCCGACCTCCTCGACGAGCGGACCGCTCACCTCCCCGACGACCAGCGCAAGAGCGTCTACTTCGAGAACGGCGAGGCGAACGTCACGGGCGTCCCCGGGTCGGGCTGGCACGACATCATCGAGATCGCCGGAGGCACCAACGTCTTCGGGGACATCGACTTCGCCTCCGACCCCAACCGCGGGGGCACCGTCCACACGACTCCTGTCGACCCCGCCGACGTCCTCGAGCGGGATCCCGACCTGGTCCTGCGGCACGGCATCGACGGGCTCGTCGCCGGCTACGAGCCGTTCCCCGAGGACGCCGCCGCGACTCTCGCCGACGAGCTCGTCGCCCGCCCCGGCTGGTCCGAGCTGACCGCGGTGCGCAACGGCGACGTCTTCGTGGCGAACAACTTCTGGACGAGCGCGCTCGCGAAGGAGATCGGCGCCCTGGGGCTCGCCACCTGGCTGCACCCCGAGCTCTTCGAGGACGTGGACACGGAGGAGTTCTTCCGTCGCTGGGTGGAGGACTTCCAGCAGACGCCCTACGAGCACACCGCGGACGAGTACGTCTACCGGTGGGGTGACCACCGATGAGCGCGCCCGCACTCGACGACGCGGAGATCGAGCAGATCGCGGAGATCGAGCGAGGCCTCGCCCGAGGACGTCGTCGCCACGGGCTGGGAAAGCTGCTCGTGCTGGGAGGCGCGGTGGCGGTGACCCTCGTGGTCACGGTCCTCACCCTCCAGATCGGTGCCGGCGGCATCACCCCGCAGGTCGTCGTCGACGCCCTCGTCGCGAAGGCGACCGGTGTCGCGCCGTCCGACGCGCAGGAGCTGCGGCTGTTCACGACCGTGTGGGAGCTGCGCGTCCCCCGTGCGGGCCTCGCCCTGCTCGGCGGTGGTGCGCTGGCGATCGCCGGCGTCCTGTTCCAGGGTCTCCTGCGCAACCCGCTCGTCAGCCCTTTCACGCTGGGCATCGCCCCTGCTGCCGCGTTCGGCGCCGCGCTCGCGCTCCTCTTCGTCCAGGGGCAGGGCGCCTCCACGACGTCGGCGCTCGTCGGCGGTGCGCTCGTGACCGGGCTCGGCTGCGCGGCGATCGTCCTGGGTCTGGCGGCGACGAAGAAGATGCAGCCCACGACCCTGATCCTCCTGGGCATCGCGCTCACCCAGCTCTTCACCGCGCTCACCGCCGGGCTCCAGTACATCGCGAACGAGGAGACGCTGGCGGCGATCGTGCGCTGGACCTGGGGAACGGTGAACGGGGCGGTCTGGTACCAGGTCGTGACGCTCGCGGTCCTGCTGGTCGTCGCCGTCCCGTACGTGCAGTGGCGCAGCTCCGCGGTCAACGCGATCGCCTTCGCCGGCGACGACGCCGCTCGGAGCCTCGGTGTCCCCGTCAGCCGGGTGCGGATCGAGCTGATCTTCGTCGCCGTGCTCATCACCTCGGTGACGATCAGCTTCACGGGCATCATCGGCTTCGTCGGTCTCGTCGGGCCGCACATCGCGCGTCTCGTGATCGGCGCGGACCACCGGTTCCTCCTGCCGTTCTCGGCGCTCGTCGGGGGACTCCTGCTCGTCGTGGCCGACGCCGTGGGCCGGATCGTCCTCGCGCCGGCCCTCGTGCCGGTGGGCATCGTCGACGCTCTCGTCGGTGCTCCCGTGTTCCTCTACCTGATCCTCGCGCGGAAGAGGTCGTTCGGATGAGCCTCCAGATCACCGGCCTGGACGTCGGCTACGGGCGACGACAGGTGCTCAGCGGCCTGGACCTGTCGGTCGCCCGGGGCAGCGTCCTCGGTCTGCTCGGCCCGAACGGCTCGGGCAAGTCGACGCTCATCAAGTCGGTCAGCCGGATCGTCCGGCCGTCGGGCGGGCGGATCACGTGGGACGGCGCCGATCTGGCGGCGCTGTCGCGGCGGGACCTCGCGCGCGTCGTCGCGTACGTCCCCCAGTCCATCGAGCTCTCGTTCTCGCTCTCGGTGCGCGAGGCGGTCCTGCTCGGCCGGACGCCGCACTTCGGGTCGCGTCCGCGGCGAGCCGACTGGGAGCGCGTCGAGGAGGCGATCGTGCGCCTCGGGCTGACCGAGCTCGCCGACCGGAGCGTCACGGAGCTCTCCGGCGGCCAGGCCCAGCGGGTCCTCATCGCACGAGCGCTCGCGCAGGAGCCGCAGGTGCTGCTTCTCGACGAGCCCACGTCGGCGCTCGACCTGCGCTACCAGCTGCAGACCCTGCACCTCGCGCACCAGGTGGCTCGCACCCGCGGGATCGCGGTCGTGGTCTCGATCCACGACCTGAACCACGCGGCGCGGTTCTGCGACGAGGTCGCCTTCCTGCTCGACGGGCGCATCCTGCGGCACGGCACCGCGCACGAGGTCTACGACCCCGAGCTCATCCGACGCGTCTACGACGTCGACGTGGACCTCACCGAGCACGACGGCATCGTCGAGGTGCGCCCCCGCCTGCGGGCGGAACGCCTGGTCCTCGCGGCCCCGGCGGTCGCCGGACGCTCCTGAGACTCGCACGACCAACCCGGACACGAGGAGAGACACATGACGACCGGACGGACGACGGAGAGCCGAGGCGGAGGGCTCCTGCTCGGGCTCCTGCTCGGCGGCGCAGCCCGCGCGTGGCGCAAACCGTGGAGCAGAGCGGACGAGGTCGTCGACCTCGCCCTGTACTCCGACCTCACGCAGCAGGCCGAGGCGGCGAAGCTCCACACGATCTTCCTGGCGGACGGCGTCGCGACCGACGTCGCCGACCCGCAGCCCGGGCTCGAGCCCGTGACGTTGCTCAGCGCGCTGGCCGCCCGGACGGAGCGGATCGGGCTGGTCGGCTCGGTGTCGACGTCGTTCTCCGCGCCGTACAACGTGGCGCGGCAGATCGCCTCGCTCGACCACATCTCCCGTGGTCGCGCAGGGTGGAACATCGTGACGTCCGCGTGGGGCGGGGAGAACTTCGGCATCGAGCTGCCGCCGCACGACGAGCGCTACGCGATCGCCGAGGAGTTCACGCGGGTCGTCGAGGAGCTGTGGTCCTCCTGGGAGCCGGGCGCGATCGTGCGAGACCTCGAGCGCAACCTCTTCGTCGACCCCGCGAAGGTCCGGCAGATCGACTGGACGTCCGAGCACTTCTCGGTCCGTGGTCCCCTCAACGTGCCGCGCACGCCGCAGGGGCGTCCGATCCTCGCGCAGGCGGGCTCGTCCGAGGCCGGCAAGGCCTTCGGCGCGCGGCACGCAGACCTGATCTTCACGACCGGGCTCGTCGACCTCGCGGAGTCGCAGGAGCTGTACGACGACGTGCGCAAGCGCGCCGCCGACGCGGGGCGGCACCCCGGGAGCATCAAGATCCTCCCGGGCGTCGCCCCCGTCATCGGGTCCTCCGACGCGGAGGCGCGACGCATCTGGGAGGAGTCGCACGAGCACCTCGACCTCGTGCGGGCCCGTGGGTCCTTGTCGAAGCAGTTCGGCGGCATCGATCTCTCGGGGTACGAGTGGGACCAGCCGGTCCTGGTCTCGGAGCTGCCCGAGGAAGAGGCCGTCGAGGGCCGACGCTCGCGCTACGGCGTCCTGCGGAGGCTGCTGGCCACCGGGGAGCTCACGACGCTCCGCGACCTGGTGCTGTATCACGCGAGCGCCGCGGGGCACTGGTTCCCGGTGGGATCGGTCGAGCGTGTCGCGGACGCGCTCCAGGAGCGCTACGAGAGCGGTGCGGCGGACGGCTTCAACATCCTGCCCTTCTTCCTCGAGTATCCCGGCGGTCTGGACGCCGTGACGGAGGGCCTCGTCCCGGAGCTGCAGCGCCGCGGACTCTTCCACACCGAGTACGAGCACGAGACGCTGCGCGAGAACCTCGGTCTCGCGCCCATCGACGAGGAGACGGCATGAGCATCACCACGAGCACCTCACCGCAGGTCGGCGCGGAGCCCTCGGCACGCACGACGGGAACCCTCGACCCCCTGCCGGACGTCCCCGAGCCGCCGGCGCGTGACGTGCGCTGGGAGCTGGCTGCGGCCCTGCGCACCTTCGGGCGTGCCGGCTACGAGTTCGGCTTCAACGGACACGTGTCCGCACGCGCGCCCGAGGTGCCGGGCCACTACTGGGTCAACCCGTTCGGTCTCTCCATCTCGTCGGTCACGCCTCGCGACCTCGTCCTCGTGGACGACGACGGGCAGGTCGTGGACCCCCGGGTCTCGGCCGCCATCAACGGCTTCGCGGGGAACCTCCGGCTGCACCGCGAGATCGACGACGCCGCGGTCGTCGTCCACCTGCACACGCCGAGCGGTTTCGCGTGGTCGTCTCTCGGACGGCCGCTCGAGCCGGTGACCACCGACGCGGCGCTCGTCGCGGGCCTCCAGGGCCTGACGACGTCGATCTGGGACGGGGCCACCTCGCCGTCGGCCGTCGAGCACGCGCGGGCAGGTGCCCGCGTGATCCTGCAGCGCGGGCACGGCTTCGTCACGCTCGGTCGCTCCGTCGGCGAGGCGGCGTTCTACCTCCTCGCCGCGGAGCGCGCGGCCGCGGCGAACCTCGCCCTCGTGGGGGTGCCTGACAAGGGCGTGCTCCCACCGGAGGTGGTCGAGCGGTGGACCCTTCGCCCGGAGCTCGCGCGGGCGCACTTCGAGAACGCCTTCACCCTCGTCGAGGCGGAGGGGCTGCGATGACCGCCACCGAGCTCGTGCGCGGTCGCGCGGCCGGGACCGGTCCGGCCGAGCCGCTCACCCTGTCCACGCTCGCCGCCGCGCTGACGGCACCCCGGGGCTTCGGGGACCAGAGCCTGCTCTCGCCGCGGCCGGACTCGATCCGTCTCCTGGGAGGAATCCCCGATCCCGGCGCGCTGCCGGTCGACGAGCTGCGCGACGCGCTCGGCGAGGTGTGGGACGCGGGCGGCGGCGTCGCCTCGCTGCAGTACTCCGGGACCCAGGGTCTCGCCGGGCTCCGGGAATGGACCGCGGAGCGCGAGGGCGTCGACGCGTCGCGGGTCGTCATCACGAGCGGCGGGCTGCACGGCCTGTCGCTCACCGTGCAGGCGCTGGTCGAGCGGGGCGCGACGGTTGCCGTCGACAACCCCGTCTTCCCGATCTTCCTCCGGGTGCTCGAGCTCGTGGACGCCCGGACGCTCCCCGTCCCGGTCGAGGCGGACGGGCTCGACGTCGCGCATCTCGCGCGGCGTCTCGCCGACGGTGAACGCGTCGCGGCCGTGTACACGGTTCCCGACTTCCACAACCCGACCCAGGGCACCCTCTCCGCGGACAAGCGAGCTGCCCTCGTGGCGCTCGCGGAGCGGTACGGCTTCGTGGTCATCGCGGACGACCCCTACCGCGAGCTGCGCTTCGCCGGGGTGGACCAGGGCCGCCGCACCTTCTTCGACTCGGAGCACGTGGTGCACGTCAACACGTTCACCAAGACGCTGGGCCCGGGCCTGCGGCTCGGGTGGCTCGTCCTCCCGGAGTCGCTCGTCACGCCGGTCGTCCGGTTGCGCAACAGGCAGGACTCCCACTCGTCGACGTTCGTCCAGACGCTCGTCGAGCACCTCCTCCTCTCCCGCGCCGGCTGGTTCGACGACACTCTCGCCCGGGCGAACGCGCTCTACGAGCACCGGGCCCGAGTGCTCGTCGACGAGCTCGAGGACCAGCTCCCCGGCGCGTTCGAGATCACCGCGCCGGAGGGAGGGTTCTTCCTGTGGCCACGCCTGGTCGACGACTCCGTGGACACGCACGAGCTGCACCGGCACGCGACGGCTGAAGGGGTCGACTACCAGCAGGGCGAGTTCTTCGCGACGGGCCCGGGGACCGACTCGGCCCGGCGCCTGCGCCTGGCCTACGGGGACCGCACCGACGCCGAGCTGCGCGCCGCCGTCGGGCGGTTGTCCGTCGCGTACCGTGCGGCGACGAGGGTCTGAGGGCGACGTCAGGGCCCAGGGCCGCGGGTCACGCCTCCGCAGGAGTCGGCGCCGCGGCCCTGCGGCGTGCTCGCACGCCGGTGAGCGCCAGGGTCAGCTGCGCGACCCAGAGCACGAGGACCGCGGGCACGACGACGGCGCTCGCGACCTCAGCGGCGTGATAGCCGCGCGGGACCGGGACGGCCACCGGTATCGGCTGGGTGTACGTCAGGAGGAACCCGACGGGGATCGCCACGATCCACAGCGCGACGGTCACGACGGCGTAGGGGAGCGGGACGTCGTCGGCGGATCGCATGCGCCCGACCCACGTCCCTAGCAGGGGAGCGAGCGCGAGCAGGCCGGCGACCGGGATCGCCGCGACCACGAACCCTGCCAGGAGCAGTCCGCCGCCCGCAGCGACGGCCCCGGCCACGAAGCACAGCGGGAGCACGAGCGCTGCCCAGAGCTGGCCGCGGAACGCGGTCCTCCGCAGCCGTCGTGCTGTCGCCATCGGTCGCCCCCTCGTCGCCCTGACCCGCGTCGTCGCGCGCCGTCGTCGGCATCGTACGGCGGCGCGGTCGTCCAGGGGATGGTGCGCGCGACCCATGGCTCGCGGCGGCGTGCGGACCTAGACTGGAGGTGTCTTGTGGTCTCTCGCGCAGAGGTCGGCTCCGATGTCGTGGCTGCTGATGGTCTGGTGCGCGGCGGCGTGCACGGTCGCCGCCGTGCGGTGGGTGCTGCGCCGCGCCGGCCGACCCCCGAGCCACCGGACGACCGGCCGACCGCACCTGCTGCGCCGCCGCCCGACGCCCCCCGACCCGCTCGCCACGCTCGCGCTCCAGGTGCGGCTGAGCGAGCTCGCGGCGGAGATGCGGCGCATCGAGGCGGACCCGGACGTCTACGCCCGTGCCCACCACTACCTCGCGGTCCAGGGCGCCTACGACGCCTTGCTCCGGGAGGCGTGCCGGCTCACGGGTCTCTCGGTCGAGGACGCTCCGCTGCGGGCCGGCTTCCGCACGGGCGACGACGAGCGGTTCCGCGAGGAGCTCGAGCTGAGCGCGCGCGGCTGGAGCTGGTGACCGGTCCACCCGTGAGGGGCGGCACGGGACGGGCGAGGGGCTGCTGGGTTCGCTCTCAGAGCGCCGAGTGGTCCCCGATCCGGTGGTACGTGCGGTCGTGGTAGACGAGCGGCGACGGGGTGCCGGCCACCTCGTCGCGCCGGGGGCCCGCACCCGTGCCGACGCTCGACGCGAGCGCTCGCAGCGAGACGAGGTAGGAGTCGCCCACCGGCGTGCGCTGTACCACGCGGCCCCGGACCCACGAGAGGGCCCCGTCGATGACGGGTTCCCCGGTGCCGAGGCGCGACCAGCCGCCGTCGGCGAACCGGTCGATGCCGCTCGTGGCGAAGCGCGCCGAGACGTCGTCCTGGTGGTCGGCGAGGAAGCTCACCGCGAGCGTCCGTGCCGCCGACACGGCGGGCCACGACGACGACGTCGACGCGAGCGAGAACGCGAGCAGCGGCGGTGCGGCCGAGACGGAGATGACCGACGTCGCGGTGAACCCGACGAGGCGGCCGTCGTGCTCGAGCGCGATCACGGCGACGCCCGCGGGGTGGCCGCGGAACACGGCCTTGTACTCGTCGGGGGAGAGCTGCGGCTCGTCCTGCTCCGCCAGGAGGGCCTCCAGGTGGGTGAGCTCGGCGGTCATCGGGCCACCCCCGCGAACGCGTCGGCGACGGCGTGGTCGGCGGGCGCCGGGCCGTCCGCGGGGAGGGGCGTCGCGGCGCGACGGAGGGTGTCGCCCTCGCGGGCGAGCCACGCGTCCACGACCGGGCCCAGGTCCGCGAGCTGTGGCTCGGTGACCGTGAGGGAGCGGGTCGGGACGACGGCGCCGAGCTCGACGAGCACGGGCCGCAGGTGCACCTCGCCGACGAGCGCGTGGGCGGGGTTGCCCGACACGACGAGCGGCACGACGACGACGCCCGCGAGCCCGTCCGGGCCGTAGAGGTCGAGGAACGCCTTGAGGAGCCCGGTGTACGACGCCTTGTAGACCGGCGTCGCCACGACGGCGACGGTCGCCGTGGCCAGCCGGTCGCGCGCGGCGTCCGCCGCGGGGCGCTCGGGACCGAGGATCTCGGCGGCGAAGGCCGCGAGGTCGATCGTCGCGACGTCGGTCGTGCCGAGGAGGCTCGCGACACGGTGCGCCACGGTCTCGGCCGCGTCCAGCGTCCGTGAGCCGGGGCGCGGGTTGCCGGAGACGGCGAGGACCGTCGAGGAGGGGGAGCGGTGGGTCATGTGTACCTCGCAGTAGTCGTCGATCACGCTTGCCGCGCGGCCGTCCCGCGGGTGCGGGGCCGGTCGCGCGCGGCCTGGTCATCTCCCGGAGCACCCCGCCGTGACAGGGGGTTGCCGACCAGCGAGCCGGGGCTTGGCGCTGGTGCTCGTGACCTGGGGACGGGTATAACAACGGCTCCGCGAAAACCGCACCGAAGTAGTCGGATTTCTCAGTGGGTGGACGGTTGTGTCGTCCGGGGGTGCCTGCGGCCGTGCCCACGACGGGCCCACGACGTGCCCGGGGAGGCGTGCCGGAGCCCGGGGGCGACCGGTGCGAGGCCCGTGCGAGGCCCGACGAGATGCGCAGGGAGTGAGACGGCGGTACGGGAACTTCTGGCACAGGCGTACCGTCAGCAGGAGTTTCCGTCCGCCCAGACGAGGAGAGCCCATGGACAGCCGACTGCAGTCCGTCTACGACGAGGTCCTGCGTCGCAACCCCGGCGAGGCCGAGTTCCACCAGGCCGTGCGCGAGGTCTTCGACTCGCTCGGCCCCGTGCTGCGCAAGCACCCGCGCTACGTCGAGGCGGCCGTCCTCGAGCGTGTCTGCGAGCCCGAGCGCCAGATCATCTTCCGGGTCCCGTGGGTGGACGACACGGGCCGCGTGCAGATCAACCGCGGCTTCCGCGTCGAGTTCAACTCCGCGCTCGGCCCGTACAAGGGCGGCCTGCGGTTCCACCCGTCGGTCTACCTCGGGATCGTGAAGTTCCTCGGCTTCGAGCAGATCTTCAAGAACTCGCTCACGGGCATGCCGATCGGCGGCGGCAAGGGCGGGTCGGACTTCGACCCCCGCGGCCGCTCCGACGGCGAGGTCATGCGGTTCTGCCAGTCGTTCATGACCGAGCTCTACCGGCACATCGGCGAGAACACCGACGTCCCGGCCGGCGACATCGGCGTGGGCGGTCGTGAGATCGGGTACCTGTTCGGGCAGTACAAGCGCATCACCAACCGCTACGAGTCCGGCGTCCTCACGGGCAAGGGCATCTCCTGGGGCGGTTCGCTCGTGCGCACCGAGGCGACGGGCTACGGCACCGTGCTCTTCGCGCAGAGCATGCTGGAGACGCGCGGGCAGGACCTCGACGGCCGGCGCGTCGTGGTCTCGGGCTCGGGCAACGTCGCGATCTACGCGACCGCCAAGGCGCAGCAGCTCGGCGCGAACGTCGTCGCCTTCTCCGACTCCTCCGGCTACGTCGTCGACGAGGCGGGTGTCGACCTCGACCTGCTGCGCCAGATCAAGGAGGTCGAGCGCGGCCGCGTCGCCGACTACGCGGCTCGTCGACCCGGGGCGCGCGTCGTCACCGACGGGTCCATCTGGGACGTGCCGTGCGACGTCGCGCTGCCGTGCGCGACGCAGAACGAGCTCGACGAGGGTGCGGCCAAGCAGCTCGTCGCGAACGGCGTCGTCGCGGTCGCCGAGGGCGCCAACATGCCGACGACGCCCTCCGCCGTCGCGCTCCTCCAGGAGGCGGGCGTGCTGTTCGCGCCCGGCAAGGCCGCGAACGCGGGCGGCGTCGCGACCTCGGCGCTCGAGATGCAGCAGAACGCGTCGCGCGACGCGTGGTCGTTCGAGTACACGGAGGAGCGGCTCGCGCAGATCATGGCGGGGATCCACGACCGGTGCGTCGAGACGGCCGACGAGTACGGCGCGCCCGGCAACTACGTGCTCGGCGCCAACATCGCGGGCTTCACCAAGGTCGCCGACGCGATCCTCGCGCTCGGCGTCATCTGACCGTCGTCTACCCTGGCCGACGGCCGCCGTCGCGCACGCCGCGCGACGCGACGGCCGTCGGACCGGACGACGGGAGAACGCAGTGACGACCACCGACCCCGAGGGCCCCGCCGTGCGCGCGAGCCGTGACGTCGTGCTCGAGCTCGCGGTGCAGGATCCCGAGGGCGTGCGGGTGGCCGCGTCCGTGGGCGCTCGGCGGGTCGAGCTGTGCGTCGGACTGGGCGCGACCGGCGGGCTCACGCCGAGCGCCGGTCTCGTCGAGGCGGCCGTCGTGGCGGCCGCCGACGCCGCAGGACGTGCACCCGTGGAGGTGCACGTCCTCGTGCGTCCGCGCCCGGGAGGGTTCGTCCTCTCGGCAGCCGACCTCGACGTGCAGGTCCGCGACGTCCGGGCCGCGGTCGCGGCGGGTGCAGCGGGCGTCGTGGTGGGCGCCCTGACCCCGGACGGCGTCGTGGACGTCGCCGCCGTGCGCGCCCTCGTCGAGGCCGCCGACGGCCGCGAGGTGACGTTCCACCGCGCGGTCGACGTCGTGGCCGACCCGCTCGCAGCGCTCGACGCGCTCGCGGGCGTCGGCGTGCGGCGCGTGCTCACGTCGGGCGGCGCCTCCCGCAGCATCGACGGCGTCGATCGCCTGCGCAACATGTCCGTGCACGCCCGCGGACCCCTGGGCGGCCGCGTCGAGGTCATGGCGGGTGGGGGCGTGCGGCCCCAGGACGTCGGCGCGCTCGTGGCCGCCGGCGTGGACGCCGTGCACCTCTCCGCGAAGCGGGTCGTCGCGGACGACGCCGGGCCCGGGGGCGGCGGGGACGCCGGCTACGAGGTCACGGACCCGGAGGTCGCCGCGGCCGCGCGCGCGGCGCTCGACGCCACGCGCTGACGGCCCGGCTCGCCCCGCGCTCCGGCGCGCGCGAGCCGTCCACGGTACGGCGTCTCGACGGCCGGCCCCTGCCCACGCGGGGGTCGGCCGTCGTCGTCTCAGGTGCGCGTCGATGGCTCATGTCTCAGTTAGGTAACTTTCCTGTCGTATTAGGGAGCGGCGCGGGATCGATTAGTTAGTGTTCCTGCCACACGCCTCCGGGCGCCACGACGAACGACGCGACGACGCGTCGTCCACGCGAAAGGACCGATGATGATTCGAAGCACGGCGCGCAAGCGTCTGCTCACGGCGGTTGCGCTCGTGACCGGCGTGACCCTGATGGCGACGGGCTGCTCCGGCTCCGGGAACGGCGACGGCGACGAGACCGCCGACGGTGGGCGCACGCTCAACGTGTGGGCCGGTACGCAGACGCCGATCGTCGCGAACTTCAACCCGTACTCGCCGAACCCGCTGCACGCGGCCAACGGCGCGATCTACGAGCCGCTCTTCTACTACAACAAGGCGCAGGCCAGCGACCCCGAGCCCCGTCTCGGCGAGTCCTTCGAGTGGTCCGAGGACGGCACCGAGCTCACGGTGAAGCTCCGCGAGGGCGTCAAGTGGACCGACGGCGAGGACTTCGACGCCGACGACGTCGTGTTCTCGCACACCAACGAGGCCGCCAAGCGCGACTTCGTCGTCTCGGTCGAGGCCGTCGACCCGTACACCGTGAAGTGGACGTTCGACTCCCCGCAGTTCACGTCCGAGGTCCAGCTTCTCGGTACGTCGCTCGTCGTGCCGGAGCACATCTGGTCCGAGGTCGACGACCTCGTGACGTTCGCCAACGAGAACCCGGTCGGCACCGGTCCGTACAAGGCCGACGCGGTCACCGAGGCGGCCTACACGGTCGTCGCGAACGAGGACTACTGGGCCGGCGCGCCCAAGGTCAAGAAGGTCCGCTACCTCGGCATCGACCAGAACCAGAGCGCCGAGGACCTCATGACGACGGGCAAGGTCGACTGGACGGCCATGTTCGTGGCCGACCCCGACCGCATCACCGCGGACGGGCGCCTGAGCATGATCAACACGCCGCAGGACCCGACGACGATCTACACCTGCGTGTCGGTCGACCTCGGCTGCACCGGCCCGCAGACCGACGTCGCGGTGCGCCAGGCGATCAACCTCGCCATGGACCGCACCGAGATCAACGAGAAGGCGTTCGCCGGCCTCGCCGCGACCGCGTCCCCGACGTTCGCGCTGCTCGGCCGCGACGACCGCTGGATCTCGCCCGACGTCGAGGCGGAGAGCCCGCAGACGGCCGACGCCGCGGCCGCGTCGAAGGTCCTCGAGGACGCCGGCTACACCAAGGGCGCGGACGGCATCTACGAGAAGGACGGCCAGAAGGTCGAGATGACCCTCATCACGGTCGACGGCTGGAACGACTACAACGCGGTCGGCGACCTGCTCGTCGAGCAGGCGAAGGCCGCCGGCATCTCGATCGTCCACAACAAGATCACGCAGCAGGAGATGTCGGACGCGCGCGTCGCGGGCACCTACCAGCTCATGGTCGGGGGCATCACGGGCCCGTCGCTGGACGACCCGTTCAGCATCTACCGCCAGTGGATGACGACGGACTACACGCGTCCGGTCGGCGAGGTCATGGAGTCCGGCCTCTTCAACTACGTGCGCTACACCAACCCCACGGTCGACGCCGCGGTCGAGGCGGCCGCCTCGACGAACGACGAGGCCGCGAAGCAGGAGCAGTACGCGATCATCCAGGAGGAGATCGTCCGTGACCTGCCCTACATCCCGGTGGTCGTGAACGCCTCGCAGACGTTCATGGACACGAAGGACTTCACGGGCTGGCCGACCGAGGACGACCTCTACGCCTTCCCGCCGTCGTGGAGCACGGTCTCGCTGGGCGTCGTGCTCTCGAAGCTCGAGCCGGCGAGCTGATGCGGCCGCGCCGAGGAGGAGGAACGGGGAACGAGGGACACGCATCATGAGGTACTACGCACGACGGATCACGTTCTACGTGATCACCCTCTGGGCAGCGGTCTCGCTGAACTTCCTCATCCCGAAGCTCATGCCTGGTGACCCCAAGCAGATCTTCATCGACAAGTTCCTGCGCAAGGGCGGCGAGCTGACGCCCCAGATGCAGAACAGCATCGACCTCCTCTTCGGCGCGGACGGCGACGCCTCCCTGTGGGACCAGTACGTGGACTACTGGGGGCGCCTGTTCCAGGGAGATCTCGGGATCTCCATCACGTACTACCCCCAGCCCGTCACCGAGCTGATCGGCCAGGCCCTCCCCTGGACGGTCGGGCTCGTGGGACTCGCGACGATCATCTCGTTCGTCCTGGGTGTCGGGCTGGGGGCGTGGGCCGGCTGGAAGCGCGGCACGTGGGTGGACAGCATCATCCCCGCGTCGACCCTGCTCCAGGCGGTGCCCTACTTCTGGCTCGCCCTCATCCTCGTCTCGGTCTTCTCGGTCTCGACCGGATGGTTCCCGCGGATCGGCAGCTACGACATCTTCGGCTTCGACAACGGACCGGAGTGGTCGTGGGCGTTCGTCGGCAGCGTGATCTACCACGGGTTCCTGCCCGCGCTGACGATCGTGCTCTCGTCGGTGGGGGGCTGGCTGCTCGGGATGCGCAACATGATGGTGTCCACGCTGTCCGAGGACTACGTCACGACGGCCGAGGCCAAGGGCCTGCGCCGCATGCGCGTGGCGATCACCTACGCGACCCGCAACGCCGCGCTCCCGTCGTTCGCCGGGTTCGGCGTCGCGCTCGGGTTCGTCGTGGCCGGGTCGGTCGTCATGGAGCAGGTCTTCAGCTACCCGGGCCTGGGCAAGCTCCTGTTCAACGCGGTCCAGGCGAGCGACTTCGCGCTCATGCAGGGCACGTTCCTCGTCATCACGCTCGCCGTGCTCGCCGCGAACTTCCTCATGGACATCATCTACGGATTCATCGACCCGAGGGCGCGCGCCAATGTCTGACAACACCCGCGACACGGAGATCGTGACCCCCGCCGCGGACGCGGCACCCGTGGCCACGGTCGTCGCCGACGGCCTCGCGCCGGCGACGACGACCGAGGGGATCGTCCCGGACGTGCGGGACGTCCCCGCGGCGCTCGACCAGGACGCCCCTGCCGCGCCCGCCCGCCGTGGCCTGCGCGCGATGCTCCCGCGCCGGTCCGGCAAGCTCACCGCGGGGATCGTCCTCGTGGCCGGCATCCTGCTGTTCACGTTCGTCGCGCCGCTCTTCACGCAGGACCCGCGCTCGACGGCGAACGCGCGGTTCCTGCCGCCGAGCGCCGAGCACCTGCTCGGCACCAACCACATCGGCAACGACATCTTCGCCCAGGTGGCGTACGGCGGGCAGGGCTCGCTCATGGTCGGCCTCGTCGCCGGCGCGATCGCGCTCGTGCTGTCGATCGTGTTCGGCATCGTCGCGGGGTACCGCGGGCGGTTCACCGACGAGGCCCTCTCGCTCGTCACGAACATCATGCTCGTCATCCCGGGCCTGCCGCTGATCATCGTCATCTCGGCGTACCTGCAGACGCGCTCGCTCCTCATCGTCGCGGTGATCCTCGGGCTGACGGCGTGGCCGGGAGCGGCGATCGTGCTCCGGATGCAGGCGAAGTCGCTGCGTGCCCGCGACTACGTGTCCGCGGCACGCGTCGCGGGGGAGAAGACGCCGCGGATCATCCTCGTGGAGATCTTCCCCAACCTCCTGCCGCTCCTCACGGCCCAGTTCCTCGGCGCGGTGCTGCTCGCGATCCTCGCGGAGGCGGGGCTCTCGTTCCTCGGGCTGGGACCCTCCGGCTCGATCACGTGGGGCACGATCCTCAACCAGGCGAGCGCCAACAACGCGCTGAGCCTCGGCATGTGGTGGTGGTTCGTCCCGCCCGGCCTGCTCATCGCCCTCTTCGGCTGCGGGCTCGCGCTCATCAACTTCAGCCTCGACGAGATCATCAACCCCCGCCTGCGCCTGGGGCCGGCGGCCGTGAAGAGCGTGCGCAAGGCCCGCAAGGCCGGCCTCGCCGTGGACGCGGACCCCGCCGGCACCGGACCGGACACCGCCGGCGGCACCGACAGCGACCCTGACGGCACGGACACCGACACCGACGACGCGAAGGAGACGGTGGGCGCATGACCGCCACGACCACGGCCGCCGAGCCGCTCACCAGCGAGCGCCACACCGCCTACCTCGTCGGCAAGGAGCCGGTGCTCACCGCGCGGAACGTCTCGATCGACTACGAGGTCGAGCCGGTCGTCCATGCCGTGAAGGACGTGTCGCTCACGCTGCACCGTGGCGAGATCCTCGGTCTCGCCGGGGAGTCGGGCTGCGGCAAGACCACGCTCGCCTACGGGCTCAACCGCCTCCTCAAGCCCCCGGCCCTCCTCACGTCCGGGACGGTGACGTTCCACGACCAGGGCGGCGACGACGTCGACGTCGTCGCGCTCTCGGGGGACGCGTTGCGCGCGTTCCGCTGGGACAAGGTCTCGATGGTGTTCCAGGGCGCGATGAACTCGCTCAACCCCGTCATCAGCGTGCGCGACCAGCTCGGGGACGTGCTCAAGACCCACCGGCCGGAGATGGCGCGCAAGGAGCGGGCGACCCGTTCCGCCGAGCTCCTCGAGCTCGTGGGCGTCGACCCGCTGCGTCTCGACAGCTACGCGCACGAGCTCTCGGGCGGCATGCGGCAGCGCGTCATGATCGCCATGGCGCTTGCGCTCAACCCGCAGGTCATGATCATGGACGAACCGACGACGGCGCTCGACGTCGTCGTCCAGCGCGGGATCCTGCGGGAGATCATGCGGCTGCGCGAGCAGCTCGGGTTCGCCGTCGTCTTCATCACGCACGACCTCCCGCTCCTGCTGGAGATCAGCGACCGCATCGCGGTGATGCTGCGCGGCGAGATCGTCGAGATCGACACGGCGGAGTCGATCTACGAGGACGCCCAGCACCCCTACACGCGGCGCCTGCTGGGCTCGTTCCCGAGCCTCACGGGCGACCGTGGCTCGTTCGTCCGCACGGGCGAGGGCACCGGCGAGAACCAGGAAGGACCGCACGCATGAGCACCCTCGAGGTCCGCAACCTGGTCAAGGACTTCTCGATCCGCAAGGGGCTGCGCCGCACGCGCCTGCGCGCGGTGAACGACGTGTCGTTCACGCTGGAGCCCGGCAAGACGATCGCGGTCGTCGGCGAGTCCGGCTCGGGCAAGTCGACGGTGGCGCGCATGATCGCCCAGCTCGAGACGCCGACGTCGGGCGAGATCCTGCTGGACGGCACGCCGTCCGCGACCCGCGGACGCGGGCTCGACGCCTACCGGCACGACGTGCAGATGGTGTTCCAGGACCCGTTCGCCTCGCTCAACCCGTTCCACACGGTGGCCCACCACCTCGAGCGGCCGCTGCGCCTGCACAAGGTCGCCCGCGGGCGTCAGGCGATCGACGCGCGGGTCCACGAGCTCCTGGAGCGCGTGAACCTCACCCCGGCGCCGGTGTTCGCGGCCAAGCAGCCGCACGAGATGTCGGGCGGGCAGCGCCAGCGCGTCGCGATCGCCCGGGCCCTCGCGCCGGGTGCACGGTTCCTCGTGGCGGACGAGCCGGTGTCGATGCTCGACGTGTCGATCCGGCTCGGGGTGCTCAACCTGCTCGCGCGGCTGCAGCGTGAGGAGAACCTGGGGGTCCTCTACATCACGCACGACCTCGCGACCGCACGGCACTTCAGCGACGAGATCCTCGTGATGTTCCGGGGGAACGTCGTCGAGCGCGGGCCGTCGGACCAGGTGATCCTCGACCCGCAGCACGACTACACCAAGCTGCTCCTCGGCGCGGCGCCGGAACCCCGGAACCACGGCAAGCTCCGTGAGGAGGTGCGCCGCGAGCTCGCGGCGGCCGCGGCGGGCTCGGGCGACGACGCCGCGCGCGACCGGTTCGGGACGCGCGGGATGTGAGACCGGCGCACCCGTCGCCCGCTCGATCCGGGCGGCGGGTGCTGCCTCCAGCCGTACGCGTCGGTGGTGACGCGTACCCGTCGCGCGGGCCAGGTCTGTCGGACGCCCTGGCCCGCGCGCCCTCCTGCGCACGCCGCCGACCGCGGTCGGAGGTCGTGGCGGTCCGGGAGACGGTCGGGCGGCGGGCGGCCGCGGCGGATGGGTAGGGTCAGGCTCGTGCCCGCCCGTCAGCTGCGCCTGGTGCGCCCCGCCGAGCCCCCCGCCCCGATGCCCCCCGTGGACCCGGTCGCCACGGTGACCGACGCGCTCGCGGCGCTGCGCCGTGAGATGGAGGTCCCGGAGTCGTTCCCCGTCGAGGTGCTCGCCGAGGCGGAGGCGGTCGTCCGGGACGGCGGCGCCGTCCTCGGCGACGGCCGCGTCGACCTGCGCGACGTCCCGTTCGTGACGATCGACCCGCCCGGGTCGATGGACCTCGACCAGGCGCTCCACCTCGAGCGCGCCGGGGACGACCCGGCGGATCCCGCCGGCGCGGCGTTCGTCGTGCACTACGCCATCGCCGACGTCGGCGCGTTCGTCGCGCCGGGCGGGGCGATCGACGCCGAGGTGCACGAGCGCGGGACGACGCTCTACGCGCCCGACGGCCGCACCCCGCTCCACCCCGCCGTGCTCTCCGAGGGCGCGGCGAGCCTCCTGCCGGACCAGGAGCGCCCCGCGGCGGCGTGGCGCGTCGTGCTCGACGCGCGCGGCGAGATCCTCGACGCGACGGTGCGCCGCGCCGTCGTGCGGTCGACGCGACGCCTCACCTACGACGAGGCCCAGGCCGCGATCGACGCGGGCGGGGCCGAGGACGCGGTGGGTGCCGCGCTCCTGCTGCTCCGCGAGGTGGGCGAGCTGCGGCTCGCGCTCGAGCGGGAGCGCGGGGGAGTGTCGCTCGAGGTCCCGGAGCAGGAGATCGTCACGCGCGACGACGGGTCGTTCGGCCTCGAGTTCCGCTCGACCCTCCCGGCGGAGGGCTGGAACGCCCAGATCTCGCTGCTCACGGGGATCGCGGCGGCGCGCCTCATGCGCGCGGGCGGGGTCGGCGTCTTCCGGGCGCTGCCCGAGGCCGACCCGCGCGACCTCGCGCGCCTGCGCCGCACGGCGCGCGCGCTCGGCATCGACTGGCCGCGCGAGACGGCGTACGCCGACCTCGTGCCGACCCTCGACTCGCGCGTGCCGCGCCACGCGGCCTTCCTCAACGAGGCGACGTCGCTCTTCCGCGGCGCGTCGTACGAGGCGTTCGGAGGGACGGGGCAGGAGCCCGGGGTGCCCGACGACGCCGCGCACGCCGCGATCGGCGCGGAGTACGCCCACGTCACGGCGCCGCTGCGCCGGCTCGTGGACCGCTACGGCACGGAGGTCTGCCTCGCCCTGTGCGCGGGCGAGGACGTGCCGCGCTGGGTGCTCGACGCGCTGCCCGGCCTGCCCCGCACGATGGCGCGGACGGGCCAGCGCGCGGGCTCGTACGAGCGCGCGATCGTGGACGTCGTCGAGGCGGCGCTGCTCAGCGGGCGCGAGGGGGAGCAGTTCGACGGCGTCGTCGTCGACGTCGAGGACGACCGGGAGCGCGGGCGGCGCGTCGAGCGGGAGGGCGGCGACGCTGCGGGTGCGCGGCGCGGGCAGGTCGTCCTCTCCGACCCCGCGGTCCGGGCTCCGGTCGAGGGTGCGGACCTCCCGCTCGGCGACCCGGTGCGCGCGACGCTGCGCGAGGCGTCGGTGGCGGAGCGTCGGGTCCGGTTCACCGTCGGCTGAGGACGCGCGCGCCGTCCTAGGCTGTCCTCGTGCCTGCCCGACGACGCACCGACCCCGCCGCCGGCCGCCTCGCCCTGGCGGCGTGGCGCGCCGACCCCGCCGACCGCGCGGCCGTGACGACCGCGGTGCGGTTCACGCTCGAGGAGCTCGCGGACGTCGCGCCCGGGCACACCGTGGAGGTGCGGGTCCCCCCGGCCGGCGCGGTCCAGGCGGTCGAGGGCCCCCGGCACACCCGGGGGACGCCGCCCAACGTCGTGGAGACGGACCCGCAGACGTGGCTCGGCCTGGTGACCGGCGCGGTCGCGTGGGCCGACGCGGTCGCCGACGGGCGCGTCCGTGCCTCCGGCGAGCGGTCCGACATCTCGTGGCTCCTGCCGCTCCAGGCGGCCCGCCCGCGCTGAGCGCGTCGCGCTGCCCGGCGGCGCGTGTTACTGCTGCGTAACGTTCTCGGCTCCAGGTCTGGCGGCGCGGGACGTGGAGGGCTAGCGTCCGATGATGATCGGCCGCCGTCCGCGCGGGCGCTCGCAGCACGACGACGTGCGGCGACGTTCTCGCGGCGGTGACGTGGCAGCAACCGCCCGTTCATCCAGGTGGGGTGCGATGTCCTGCGGAGGCAGGGCGTCGACCCGTCCCGAGTCGTGGACTCGATCGATGGACGCGCGACTGCTGCCCGGCCGTCCGCACGAGATGAAGGAGTCAGCGTGACCGACCACCAGCACCTGCGGCGACGGAGGGTGGTGGCGGGCACGTTGACCGTGGCGCTCGCCGCACCGCTGTCCGTCGCCGCGGCCACCGCCGCGAGCGCGGCGCCCGACGGGTCGGGCCTCGTCATCAACGAGGCCTACCTGAGCGGCGGCAGCGCCAACGCCCCCTACACCCACAAGTTCGTCGAGCTGTACAACCCCACGCAGGCGGCGATCGACCTCTCCGGCATGTCGCTCCAGTACCGCTCGGCGACGGGGACGGGCGCCTTCACCGGCGTCACGCCGCTGACGGGGACGGTCGCGCCCGGGGGCTACTTCCTCGTGCAGGGCGGCTCCAACGGCTCGAACGGTGCGGCCCTGCCGACGCCGGACGCGACCGGGGGCCTCAACCCGTCGGGCACGACGGGCACCCTCGCCCTCGTGCGCTCCACGTCGGCGGTCACGCTGCCCGCGGGGAACGCCGCGGGCGCCGCGAACGTCGTGGACCTCGTCGGGTACGGGACGTCGAACACGTTCGAGACCGCCGTGAGCCCCGCGCCGTCGGCCAACAACGTGCCCGCGTCGATCAACCGGACCGGCTTCGCGGACACCGACGACAACAGCAAGGACTTCACGCTCTCCAGCACCGTCACCCCGCAGAACAGCGGCGACGACGGCGGCGGCCCCGGCCCCGAGCCGGGCGAGGTCGTCCCGATCGCGGAGATCCAGGGGACGGGCGCGGCGAGCCCGCTCGTCGGCCAGACCGTCACGACGCGCGGCGTCGTCACCGCCACCTACCCCACCGGCGGCTACGACGGCTTCTACCTGCAGACCGAGGGCACGGGCGGCGACCTCGACGCGTCGCACACGGCGTCGGACGCGATCTTCGTCTACTCCAAGGCCGGTGCCGCGGCCGTGCAGGTCGGCGACCACGTCGAGGTCACGGGCGCGGTGTCCGAGTACTTCACGCTGACCCAGATCACGCCCGCCGCGGGCGGCTGGACGGTCCTCGACGAGGCGGCCGAGGCGGTCAAGCCCGCGAACGTCGCGTTCCCCGCGACCGACGCGGCGCGCGAGGTGCTCGAGGGCATGCTCGTGCAGCCCGCGGGCGACTACGTCGTCGCGGACAACTACGACACGAACTTCTACGGCTCGTTCCTGCTCGCCGCGGGTACGGACCCGTTCGTCCAGCC
The DNA here is from genome assembly GCF_051844275.1 of Cellulosimicrobium sp. CpK407. Classification (NCBI taxonomy): domain Bacteria; kingdom Bacillati; phylum Actinomycetota; class Actinomycetes; order Micrococcales; family Promicromonosporaceae; genus Cellulosimicrobium; species Cellulosimicrobium sp. CpK407. The sequence continues at coordinate 52,263 of NZ_JBGNYC010000003.1, read as the reverse complement.
GACGTCGGCCGGGCGCCCGGGCAGCGCGGAGGCCGCGGCCGCCGTCGCGGACCGCGCGGCGCGGGCCGTCGTGCTCGACGACGGGGCGACGACCAACTTCAACAACACGGCGAACAAGGGCATCCCGCTCCCGTACCTCACGGGCGGGGTGCCGGCGCGCGTCGGCGCGGGCGTGTCCTTCACGACGCCCGTCATCCTCGACTACCGGTTCGACGCGTGGACGTTCCAGCCGCTGACGCAGCTCACCGCCGGTGACGGCGGGAACGCCGCCACCGTGCAGCCGGCCACGTTCGCGAACACGCGCGAGGAGGCCCCGGCCGAGGTCGGGGGCGACCTGTCGGTCGCGACGTTCAACGTGCTCAACTACTTCACGACGACGGGCGACCAGCTCACGGGCTGCACCTACTACACGGACCGCGCCGGCAACCCCATCACGGTCAACCGTGGCTGCGACGCCCGGGGCGCCGCGAACGCGGAGAACCTCGAGCGTCAGGAGACCAAGATCGTCGCGGCGATCGACGCGCTCGACGCCGACGTCGTCGCGCTCATGGAGATCGAGAACTCGACGCCGTTCGGCAAGGACCGCGACCAGGCGCTGTCCGACCTCGTCGACGCGCTCAACGACGCCGCGGGCGCCGACGAGTGGGCGTTCGTGCCGTCGCCGACCGCGCTGCCGGACGACGAGGACGTGATCCGGCTCGCGTACATCTACCAGGTGGACGCGGCCGAGCCGGTCGGGGAGTCGCGGATCCTGCTCGACGACGCGGCCTTCGTCAACGCGCGCGAGCCGCTCGCGCAGGTGTTCCAGCCGGTCGGCGGGATCTCCGAGGGCGACGACGCCGCGAGCGACGACGTGCTCGTCGTCGCGAACCACTTCAAGTCGAAGGGCTCCGGCACGCCCGTGCTGCCGGGCGACGAGGACTCGGGCGACGGCCAGGGCTCGTTCAACGCGTCGCGCGTCGCGCAGGCGACGGCGCTCGTCGGCTTCGCCGAGGACGTCGCGGCGGACGCGGGCACGGACACGATCCTGCTCGCGGGCGACTTCAACTCGTACTCGCAGGAGGACCCGCTCGAGGTCCTCAAGGACGCGGGCTACACGGACCTCGGCGAGACGACCGGCGAGCACACCTACCTGTTCGACGGGTACGTCGGCTCGCTCGACCACGTGTTCGCCTCGGCGGGCGCGGCCAGCGCCGTCACCGGCACGGACGTGTGGAACATCAACTCGGTCGAGCCGATCGCCAACGAGTACAGCCGGTACAACTACAACGCGTCGATCCTCTACGACACGACGCCGTTCCGGTCGTCCGACCACGACCCGGTGCTCGTCGGCCTCCAGCTCGGCGACGCCACGCCGGGCACGACGCAGCTCGACCTGCTGGCGATCAACGACTTCCACGGTCGGATCGACGCCAACACCGTGAAGTTCGCGGGCACGATCGAGCAGCTGCGCGCCGTGAACCCCGACGGGACGGCCTTCGTCTCGGCGGGCGACAACATCGGCGCGTCGCTGTTCGCGTCGGCGCTCCAGCAGGACCAGCCGACGATCGACGTGCTGAACGCGCTCGACCTCGCGGCCTCCGCCGTGGGCAACCACGAGTTCGACCAGGGCTTCGCGGACCTCACGGGCCGTGTCAGCGACGAGGCCGACTGGGCCTACCTGGGCGCGAACGTGTACGACAAGGGCACGACGAACCCGGCGCTGCCGGAGTACCAGGTCGTCGAGATCGACGGGCTCGACGTCGGGTTCGTGGGCGTCGTGACGGAGGAGACCCCGACGCTCGTCACGCCGTCCGGCATCGCGGACCTCGACTTCGGGGACCCGGTCGAGGCGCTCAACCGCGTCACCGCCCAGCTCCAGGACGGCGACCCGGCGAACGGCGAGGCCGACGTGGTCGTGGGTCTCGTCCACGAGGGCGCGTCCGCGGGCACGCCCGACGGCGCGACGCTCGAGGAGGAGGTCGCCGCGGGCGGCGCCTTCGCGGACATCGTCAACGAGACCGACGCGCGCGTCGCGGCGATCTTCACGGGCCACACCCACAAGCAGTACGCGTGGGACGCGCCCGTCCCGGGCGTCCCGGGCAAGACCCGCCCGATCGTCCAGACCGGCAACTACGGCGAGTTCATCGGGCACGTCTCCCTCACCGTGGACACCACGACCCACGAGGTCACGGCGTACACGGCGCAGAACGTGGCCCGCACGACGACGGACGACGCGACGCTCGTCGCGACGTACCCGCGGGTCGCGGCGGTCAAGACGATCGTCGACGCGGCGCTCCAGCAGGCCGAGATCATCGGTGCGCAGCCGATCGGCGAGGTGACCGCTGACATCACGACCGCGTTCGCGGGTGGCTCGTACACGGGTCCCGGCGGGACGTACGTGGGCCCCGGCCCGAACCCGACGTCCGGTCGTGACGACCGCGCGTCGGAGTCGACGCTCGGCAACCTCGTCGCCGACTCGCTCCTCGCGACGCTGTCCGACCCGGCGCGCGGCGGTGCGGACATCGGTGTCGTCAACCCGGGCGGGCTCCGCAGCGAGCTCTTCCACGACGGCGACGGCGTCATCACCTATGCCGAGGCCAACGCGGTGCTCCCGTTCGTCAACAACCTGTGGACCGTGACCCTCACGGGCGAGCAGGTCGTCGAGATGCTCGAGCAGCAGTGGCAGACGAACCTGGACGGCACGCGTCCCTCGCGTCCGTACCTCGCCCTGGGGCTCTCGGACAACGTGTCGTGGACGGCGAGCACCGCCGACCCGCTCGCGACGCCCGGGAGCAACGTCTCGTCCGTGACGATCAACGGCGAGCCGATCGACCTCGCGGGCGAGTACCGCGTGGCGACGTTCTCGTTCCTCGCCACCGGCGGCGACAACTTCCGGGTGTTCACCGAGGGCACGGACCCGCGCGACTCCGGTCTGGTCGACCGGGACGCGTGGATCGCCTACCTGAAGGACAGCTCGCCGGTGTCGCCGTCGTTCGACCGCTCGCGCGTGGTGGTCGACGAGCTGCCCGGCACGGTGACCGCAGGCGACGACGTGAGCGTGGCCCTCTCGCATCTCGACCTCACCTCGCTCGGCTCCCCGCTGAACACCTCGGTGGACGGCTACCTCGTCGCGGCGGACGCCACGTTCGACCCGGCGAACCCGGGCACCCCGGCGGGTACCGCCGCGGTGACGGGCGGGGCGGCCACGCTGACGGCGACGGTCCCGGCCGACGCCGCGGCGGGGGAGTACGACCTGTGGGTCGTCGCGTCGCCGAGCGGCACGACCGCCCGGATCCCGGTCACGGTCGAGGCCGCGGCCCCGACCGTGGTGCTCGAGAACGTCGAGGCCTCTGCCCGCTGCATGGGGAAGTTCGTCCACGTCGCGGTCCGGGCGACCAACGGCGAGGACGTCCCGGTCGAGGTCGTCGTCGAGACGCCCTACGGGTCCAAGCGGTTCCCGAACCTCCAGCCGGGCAAGAACGCGTACCAGTCGTTCAACACCCGGGCCACGTCGGTCGAGGGCGGGACGGTGACCTTCACCGCCACGCTGGACGGCGTGACGCAGGAGTACGAGGTCCCGTTCGAGGGCCAGACCTGCGGCTGACGGTTCGCTGACGCCGTGCGGCGCCGCCGACGAGGCGGCACCGCGTCCCGCGACCCGGGTCCCGTCCGACGGGCCCGGGTCGCGGTGCGTCCGGGCCCGGCGGGCGAGACGTCCGAGCCCGCCCGCCCGTGCGCGGGCGCACGGGGCTCTCAGCAACCGCGGGTAGGGTCGTGGTCGTGAGCCCCGAGCAGTCCCCCGTGCCCGACGCCGACGCCCCCGACGGGTCGGCGGCACCCGACGCGGTGCGCGGCACAGCGCCCGACGTGGAGCCCGACGCAGCGCCGTCGGCGCCCCTGGCGTCCGCAGGTGCCGACGGCGCCGTGCCCGCGGGTGCGGCCGGGACGGGCCGCGCCGAGCGCGAGGCCGAGGCCGAGGACGCGACCGAGGCGGCGGACGAGGTCGAGATCGAAACCGTCGTGGATCCGGCGACGGTCCGCCGCGCGCCGCGCTACGGGGCGTTCTTCACCGTCGGCGTGGTGCTGGGCACGGTGCTCGGCCTCGGGATCGGCGGCGCCTGGCTGCAGTCGCCGGCCGCCGCCCCGGTCTTCAAGCCGGGCGTCTACTTCACCGTCATCGTCGTCACGTGCGCCGCGCTCGGCGCGGCCGTCGCCGGCCTGTGGGCGGTCCTCGCGGACCGGCGGAGCCTGCGCGGGCGTCGCTGAGCGACCTCGCCGGAGCTGACGCCGGCTCGGCGTCAGCCGGGTCCGTCGTCGCCCACGTGCCAGCGCTCGCGCACCAGGGCGCGGTATCGCGCGGCCCTGGTCACACCGACCACCACGACGCACAGCGCCGCGAGGGTCGCGGCGGCCAGGGCCGCCGCCGTGGCGGCGACCGGCACCCCGTCGACCAGGAGCGCGACGCCGCTGCCCGCCAGACCGGCCAGGACGGAGGGCACGAGCATCCCGGAACCGGCCAGGAGCACGAGGGCGACCGTCGTGGACGCCGACCAGGGGGACAGGAGCTCCCGGACGACGTCGTCGGCGGGCGGCGCGGACGGCTCCGGGGAGCGCAGGAGGGCGAGCCCCGCACGGCGCTGGCGTCCCTGTCGTGACACCGGGAGCAGGAGCCACGTCGCGCCGAGGAGGAGCGTCGCCCCGACCAGCGTGCCGCCCACGCCGACGAGGACGTCGATCGACACCTCGCCCACCGGTCCGAAGTGCCGGTCCGGGCTGAACTTGCCCGGGTGCCGCATCCACAGACCGATCAGGAACAGGACGAAGCCGACCATGCCGGCGCCGCCCAGCACCGCGGCCGCCCGGTCGTTCCGGCGCGCGACCCGCCCGTCGGGGCGCGCGGGGGCCGGCGGCCCGAGCGCTGCGCGCCGCCGCCGCTCGGCCTCCTCGGCGTAGCGGACCTCGTTCGGTCCCCACGTCGTCCGCACGACGTCCTGCCAGGCGGACCAGCGCGCGCGCAGCCCGGGCAGGAGCAGCAGGCCGGCCGCGGCCACCACCCCGACGACCGCGGAGACCGCGACGGTCGGCGTGCGCTCCGCGTCGTCACGGTCCATCGCGAAGAGCCCGACCGCCCCGGCGAGGAGCGCGAGCACGAGGTACGTCCAGGCGAGTCCGGCCAGCGCGCCCGCCGGGCTCGACTCCGCCACGCGCTTGCGCACCGAGTGCGGCGGGACGTCGGTGCGGGGGCGGCCCTCGCCCAGCAGGGCGCGGGTGACCGCGAGCGTCGCCGCGGCGTGCACCGGCACGAAGACCGGCACGGCGACCGCGAGGGTCAGGATCCACCAGCCCGTCGTCGAGCGCAGGACCTCGTCGACCTCGTACCGCACGTCGGGGACGAGCTCACCGCCGACGAGCGCGAGACCGAGGAGGACGAGGAAACCGAGGACCACGCCGACGAGGAACGCCCCGCCGCCCGCCGTGAGGGCATCGAGCCGGGCCGGGCCCGCGGCGGCGCGGACCTCCACGAACCGGTAGGCCGCCCGCTCGCGGCGGTGCCGCGGCCGGTCGTCGCGGCCCCGGTCGCCACGGCCTCGGGGGGAGCGGTCGACGCGGGAGGGAGGCACGCGGGCAGGATAGCGAGCGGTGCCCCGTGGTCGGGACAGCCCCGTCGCGGCGGTGCCGGGTCAGCCGGGGACCGGCGCGCCGACCGGCCGGGGAGCGGCGGACGTCGGCGCGCCCTCAGCCGGGGCGAGCCGCACGGCGACCCCCGGCGCGAGACCCAGCGTCCGGGCCTCCGCGCGGGTCACGACGACGGACACCACCTCGTCCGCGGTCGCCACCTCGGCACGCACCTCGAAGCCGACGCGCGTCGTGCGGGTCACGACGCCCGGCACGGGGCCGCCGGGGCGGGAGGGCGCGGCGTCGTCGGCGCTGCCGTCCGGCGTGCCGTCGCCCAGCACCTCGACGTGGACGTCGTGCGGGCGCACGAGGACGCCGCCGAGCCGGGTCACCGGCCCGAGGAAGCCCATGACGAAGTCGTTCGCGGGGCGGTCGTAGAGGTCGTCGGGCGTGCCGACCTGCTCGATGCGGCCCTCGTTGACGACGACGATCTCGTCCGCGACCTCCAGCGCCTCCTCCTGGTCGTGCGTGACGAACACCGTGGTCACGGGGATCTCGTCGTGCAGGCGGCGCAGCCAGTCGCGGAGCTCCTTGCGGACCTTGGCGTCGAGCGCGCCGAACGGCTCGTCGAGCAGCAGCACGCTCGGCCGGATCGCGAGGGCGCGCGCGAGCGCCATGCGCTGTCGCTGCCCGCCCGAGAGCTGCGAGGGCAGGCGGTGCGCGAAGCTCTCCAGGTGCACGAGGCGCAGGAGCTCGTCGACGCGCTCGGCGATCTCGGCCTTCGGGGTGCGGCGGATCTCGAGCCCGAACGCGACGTTCCGCGCGACGCTCAGGTGCTTGAACGCCGCGTAGTGCTGGAAGACGAAGCCCACGTTGCGTCGTCGGGCCGGGAGGTTCGTGGCGTCGCGACCCTCGATCTCGATCTCGCCGGAGTCGGGGACCTCGAGGCCGGCGACGACGCGCAGGAGCGTGGACTTGCCCCCGCCGCTCGGGCCGAGCAGCGCGGTGAGGCGACCGGTCGGCACGGAGACGGAGACGTCGTCGAGCGCGACGAAGTCGCCGAAGGTCTTGCGGACGTTGCGGATCTCGATGCTCATGCGTCGGCCTCCGTGGGGGCGGCGGTTCGGGGGGCGGTGCGGCGGGTGCGGGTGCCGGCGGCGTCGTCGGAACGAAGGAAGGTCACCGCGACGATGCACGCGACGGACACCGACGCGAGCAGGAAGGCGACCGCGTAGGCCGTGCCCTGCTCGAAGTCCTGGTAGCGCTGCTCGACGAGGAGCGTGGAGGTCTGGGTGCGGCCCTCGAAGTTGCCGGACACGACCTTGACGGCGCCGAACTCGCCGAGCGCCCGGGCGAGCGTGAGCACGACGCCGTAGACGACCGCCCACTTGATCGCGGGCAGGGTGATGCGCCGGAAGGTCTGGAACCAGCTCGCCCCGAGGCTCGTCGCGGCGAGCTCCTCGTCCGTGCCGAGCTCCGTGAGGACGGGTACGACCTCCCGGATGACGAGCGGGAGGCACACGAACGCCGTCGCGAGGACGATGCCCGGCGGCGCGAAGATCACCTGGAGCCCGGCGTCCTCGAGCGCTCCGCCGAACCAGCCGTTCTTGCCGTACACGAGGACGAGCGAGAGCCCGACGACGATGGGGGAGACCGACAGCGGGAGGTCGAGCAGGGCGTTGAGGAGGGCCTTGCCGGGGAAGTCGTACCGCACGATGAGCATCGAGATCCCGACGCCGAAGACCGTGTTGATCAGCACGACCTGCACCGCGACGGCGGCGGTGAGCTGGAGGGCGAAGACGACGGACGGGTCGGCGAGCGCGCGCTGGAACGTCTCGAGGCCGTCCGCGAACGCGCCCCGCACGACGAGGGAGACGGGCCACCCGACGAGCAGCACCAGGTAGACGACCACGACGGCGCGCAGCGTGCGCCGTACCCAGGGGGAGCTATCCACGGCGGGCCACCCTTCGCTGGAGGAGCTGGATCGTCGCGATGACGAGGAGGGACACGAGCAGGAGCACCGAGGCCACGGCCGCGGCCTGCTCGGGCTGGCCGTTCTCCAGGTAGGCCAGGATCCGCACGGAGCCGACCTCGGTGCGCATCGGCAGGTTGCCGGAGAGCAGCACGAGCGCGCCGTACTCGCTGATCGCGCGCGCGAACGACAGCGCCGCTCCCGCGGTGATCGCGGGCGCGAGCGCGGGGAGGACCACGCGGCGGAACGTCGTGGACCGCGTCGCGCCGAGGGACGCGGCGGCCTCCTCGACGTCGCGGTCGAGCTCGGCGAGCACGGGCTGCACGCTGCGGACCACGAAGGGCAGCGTGACGAAGAGGAACGCGAGGAAGACGGCGGCGCGCGTGTTCGCGACGTCGATCCCCAACGGCCCCGACGGCCCGTACAGCGCGAGCAGCACGAGGCCGGCGACGATCGTGGGGAGCGCGAACGGGATGTCGATGAGCACCTCGAGGAGCCGCTTGCCGGGGAACCGGTCGCGCACGAGGACCCACGCGATCAGCGTGCCCATGACGACGTTGACGGCGGTCACGGCGAGCGCCTGCGTGACCGTGAGCGTGAGCGCCGCCGCCGTCTGCGGCTGGGTGATCGCGGCGACGAACGCGGGCCACCCGCCGGCGGACGTCTCGACGAGCACCGCGATCAGCGGCACGAGGGCGAGCGCCGAGAACCACACGAGCGCGACGCCGAGGCCGAGCCCCGAGGCCGCGGTCAGGCGGTAGGGGCCGTTGGGCGTCCGACGTGCCCGGCGGACCCGGGGCGGCCGGGACGCGGCCGGGGCCGGGCGGCGCTCGCGCGCCGCCCGGCCCGGTCGTTCAGCGAGGGTCGAGGCCACGGGTCACTGCTTCCCGGTCTCGGCCTGGATCTTCGTCACGAGGCCCTCGTCGCCGAAGAACTTGTCGTTCGTGGCCGACCACCCGCCGAAGTCGTCGGCGATGGTGAGGAGCGTCGGGACGGCCGGGAACGGGTCGCTCGGGTCGTTCGCGCCCTCGACCTCGAAGTCGACGTCGTCGCCGGTCAGGGGCCGGAAGCCCACGTGCGCGAACGCCTCCTGGCCCTCGGGCGTGAGGACGAAGTCGAGGTAGCTCTGCGCCTTGGGGTCGGCGTCGACCGTCACCGCGGCCGGGTTCTCGATGAGGAGCGTCTGGTCGGGGACCACGTAGTCGAACGTCTCGCCGTTCTGCCGCGCGAGGATCGCCTCGTTCTCGTAGGAGAGGAGGACGTCGCCGGTCCCGGACGTGAAGGCGGTCGTCGCGTCGCGGCCGCTCCCCGGGAGCGCGACGGCGTTGGTGAAGAACTTCCGCAGGTACTCCGTCGCGTCCTCCTCGGAGCCGCCGTTCGCGATGACGCTGCCCCAGCCGGCAAGGATGTTCCAGCGCGCCGAGCCCGACGATCCGGGGTTCGGGGTCACGATCTCGACGCCGGGCTGGACGATGTCCTCCCAGCTCTGGATGTTCTTCGGGTTGCCCTCGCGGACCACGAGCACGACGACCGACTGGCTGACGATGCCCTTGTTCTCGCCCGCGTTCCAGTCGTCCGCCACGAGGCCCGCGTCGACGAGGCGCGTCACGTCGCCCTCGAGCGAGAAGTGCACGTAGTCGGCCTTCAGCCCGTCGGCGACGGCGCGGCTCTGGTCGCCGGAGGCGCCGTACGACGTCTCCCACGTGACGCCCTGGCCGTCCTCGGTCTGGCCCCACAGCTCCTGCGCGGCGTCGTTGCCCGCCTTCGGGACGGCGAATCCGACGAGGGAGAGCGTCGTGGGCTCGACGTCGGAGCTCCCGTCGCCGCTCGCGTCGCCGCCGCCCGACCCGTCGACGGCGGTCGGCGCGCAGGCGGTGAGGACCAGGGCGGTGGCTGCCGCGGCAGCCGCGAGGGTGATCGTCGTCCGGAGGCGTCGCATGGTGTCGTCCTTCGTCGGGGTCCCGGGAGACCGGGAGCGGGTGGTCGAGCAGGAGGTCGAGCGGGTGGTCGATCAGGTGACCGAGCGGCACGGCCGGCACGGCCGGTGTGATACTCGACTGCCGCGGTCGAGTAAGTCGAGATTGAAGCGCGCCGTTCCCACGCAGCGAAACCCCTGCCCGACAGGTGGGACGACGTAACGCCACCGTGAACGACGGTCCGTGCGTCGCCGCGCGGCCTGCGCCGCCCAGGTCGTCCGCATGACCTCGCGCTTCGGTCCCGACGCGCCTGCTGTGGGACACTGAGGTACGTGGCCCCCCGCGGAGATGGACTTCTCAACCACGACCTCATGCCCGGCGAGAAAGGCCCCCAGGACGCCTGCGGCGTCTTCGGTGTCTGGGCGCCCGGCGAAGAGGTCGCCAAGCTCGCCTACTTCGGGCTGTACGCGCTGCAGCACCGAGGCCAGGAGTCGGCCGGCATCGCCACCAGCAACGGTGAGCAGATCCTGGTCTACAAGGACATGGGACTCGTCTCCCAGGTGTTCGACGAGACGGCCCTCAACGCCCTGACGGGGCACATCGCCGTCGGGCACTGCCGGTACTCGACCACCGGTGGCGTGACGTGGGAGAACGCCCAGCCGACGCTCGGCGCCACCGCGTCCGGGACCGTCGCGCTCGGGCACAACGGCAACCTCACCAACTCGGCCGAGCTCGTCAACCTCGTCGCGGAGCGCTACGGCAGCCAGCGCCGCGGCGAGCTCGCGCGCGGCAACACCACGGACACCGCGCTCGTCACCGCGCTCCTCGCCGGGGACGCCGACCACACGCTCGAGGCCACGGCGCTCGAGGTGCTCCCGCGGCTGCGCGGTGCGTTCTCGCTCGTCTTCATGGACGAGCGCACCCTCTACGCCGCGCGCGACCCGCAGGGCGTGCGCCCGCTCGTCCTCGGCCGTCTCGAGCGGGGCTGGGTCGTCGCGAGCGAGACGCCGGCGCTCGACATCGTCGGCGCGTCGTTCGTGCGCGAGGTCGAGCCGGGCGAGCTCATCGCGATCGACGCGGACGGCCTGCGCTCGCAGCGCTTCGCGCCGGCCGAGCGTGCGGGCTGCGTCTTCGAGTACGTCTACCTCGCGCGCCCGGACACCTCGATCAACGGCCGCTCGGTGCACGCCGCCCGCGTCGAGATGGGCCGCCAGCTCGCGCGCGAGCACTCCGTCGAGGCCGACCTCGTCATCCCGGTCCCCGAGTCCGGCACGCCCGCGGCGGTCGGCTACGCCGCCGAGTCCGGCATCCCGTTCGGCCAGGGCCTGACCAAGAACGCCTACGTGGGACGCACGTTCATCCAGCCGTCCGACACGCTGCGCCAGCTCGGCATCCGGCTCAAGCTCAACCCGCTGCGCGACGTCATCCGGGGCAAGCGCCTCGTCGTCGTCGACGACTCGATCGTGCGCGGCAACACGCAGCGCGCGCTCATCCGCATGCTGCGCGAGGCCGGCGCGGCCGAGGTGCACGTGCGCATCAGCTCCCCGCCCGTGAAGTGGCCGTGCTTCTACGGCATCGACTTCGCGTCCCGCGCCGAGCTCATCGCGAACGGCCTCTCGCCGGACGAGATCGGGCAGTCGCTCGGCGCCGACAGCCTGGGCTACATCTCGACCGAGGGGATGATCGCGGCGACCGAGCAGCCGTCGTCGCAGCTCTGCACGGCGTGCTTCACGGGGAAGTATCCCATCGAGCTGCCGCCGGACGACCAGCTCGGCAAGCACCTCCTCGAGCAGGCCGAGCTCCCGCTCGGCGCGCCCGAGGACGGGCTGCGCAGCCTGTCGGTGACCGCCGGCGGTGCCGGCGCGCTGCAGCACCCGTGAGACCACCCCTGCGCCCGAACCCGAGACCCCAGCACCCGCACCACCGGCGCGTGCGCCGCACGACCTCCTTGGAGCCGACACCGTGACTGCCGACTCGCCCCAGACGGGCCTCACCTACGCCGCCGCGGGCGTCGACACCGAGGCCGGTGACAAGGCCGTCGAGCTCATGAAGGACGCGGTGCGCCGGACCCACGGGCCGCAGGTCCTCGGCGGCGTCGGCGGCTTCGCGGGGCTCTACGACTTCTCCGAGGTCGCGACGTACCGCCGCCCCCTGCTCGCGACGTCGACCGACGGCGTGGGCACCAAGGTCGCGATCGCCCAGGCGCTCGACGTCCACGACACGATCGGGTTCGACCTCGTCGGCATGGTCGTCGACGACATCGTCGTGGTCGGCGCCAAGCCGCTGTTCATGACGGACTACATCGCGTGCGGCAAGGTCGTGCCCGAGCGCATCGCGGGCATCGTCCGCGGCATCGCGGCGGCCTGCGAGGTCGCGGGCACCGCGCTCGTGGGCGGCGAGACCGCCGAGCACCCGGGTCTTCTCGGCGCGGACGAGTACGACGTCGCCGGCGCGGCGACGGGCGTCGTCGAGGCCGACCGGCTGCTCGGCCCCGAGCGGGTGCGCGAGGGCGACGTGCTCGTCGCCATGGCCTCGTCGGGCCTGCACTCGAACGGCTACTCGCTCGTGCGTGCCGTGCTCAAGCACGCGGGCTGGGGCCTCGAGCGGCACGTCGACGAGCTCGGGCGCACGGTCGGCGAGGAGCTCCTGGAGCCGACGCGCGTCTACGCGAGCGACTGCCTCGCGCTGGCCGCCGACGACGCCGCGCAGGTCCACGCGTTCACGCACGTCACGGGCGGCGGGCTCGCCGCGAACCTCGCGCGCGTCCTGCCCGCCGGGCTCGTCGGGGTCGTGGACCGCGCGAGCTGGGACGTCCCGCCGGTCTTCCGGCTCGTGCGCGAGCTGGGCGGCGTCCCGCGCGGCGATCTCGAGAACACGCTCAACCTCGGCGTCGGCATGGTCGCGGTGGTCGGCGCGGACGGCGTCGACGCCGCGCTCGCTCGCTGCGCCGCGCTCGGCGTCCCCGCGTGGGTGCTCGGCTCGGTCGAGGCCTTTGACCCGGCGGCGGCCCGGGACGTCGCGGACGGCGACCTCGTCGCGGGTACCAAGGGCGTCCAGGCGGGCGCCGTGCGGCTCGTCGGCGACTACCGCGCCTGACCGACGGTGCCCCCGGGCGGGTGGGCTCCTGCCGATCCGCTCGGGGGAGGCCGCTCTCGCGGCGGGCACGACGACGTCAGGGTGCGGCGGCGGTCATGGGTGCCGAGGCCTCGGGGCCAACGGGGCCCGGCGGAGGCCTCGGGCGAACGAGGCGCGGTGGGCCGGTGCACAGGTCACGAACGACCGCGCCGTCGCCTACCGGGGGGGGCAGGCGACGGCGCAGTCGAGGTCGAGACGCTTCCGCGGAAGACCGCGGCGATCAAAGGAGGTCGACGACCGTCAGCGGTCGTCGGACCAGTCGTTGTAGCGCTGGTCGTAGCGCTCGAGGTCGTCCGACGACTCGGCGCCGAAGCGCGAGTCCGTCACGACATCCGTGTGGCTGTGACCGGTGAGCTCTTGCTCGAGCGCACTGTAGTTCGTCTCGGGGCTGTAGTACTTCAGCGCGCGAGCGACCTTGGTCTGCTTTGCCTTCTGACGGCCGCGGCCCATGGCTCCGACCCCCTCAACGTAGAAGCGGGGCGGCTACGTGCTCAGACGTGCGGCCCCGGGGTGTAGTTTCGTCTGTTCAGGGTCCAACGGTACATGCTCGGGGCCTATTCCATCCACTCAGAAGGCCGTGACGGACCGCGGACGTGCCTACCGTCACACACTCTCCACGAGCGGGGGAGCGGGCCCGCCTCAGGCGAGGCCGGGCAGGGCACGGGGAGCACGCCCCGTAAGCCGCACGAGCGCCTATCCGGCCGATACGACCATAGGCGGCCTAATTCACCCGTCCGTCAAGTCGCCCGAAATCCGCATGCTGCGACAATGGAGGGTACTGGCGTCGTGCTGTCGTCGTGATCCGGGGTATCTGCCGGACCAGCGCGTACCAGGAGGAGGTGTCGTGATGTCCATGCACGGAGAGTCCGAGGTTCTGCTCACGCCCGCCGAGGTCGCCAGCCTGTTTCGCGTCGATCCCAAGACGGTCACCCGGTGGGCGAAGGCGGGCAAGCTCTCGTCGATCCGCACGCTCGGGGGGCACCGCCGCTACCGCGAGTCCGAGGTCCGGGCGCTGCTCGGCGCCGCCAGCGAGCCCGCGGAGGGCACCGACAAGTCCTGAGCCGACCGCGCGCCGCGCCGCCGGCACGGTCGGCGCGTCGGATCGGCAGGCAGAAAAAACGCCCCGGCGAGAACGCACCGGGGCGAGCGCTCGTCGGAGACTACGAGCGCCGGCGCAGGATCGCCGCCGTGACGAGCGCGACGCCGGCCACCACGGCACCCAGCAGCAGCTTGACGTTGCGCGACCGGTCGGGGTCCTCCTCCGGCAACCCGCCACCGGTGAGGAACGCGCGCGTGTCCGAGGCCGCCTGCTTCGCCTGCTGCGCCGCGGCCTTCGCCTGGACGCGCGGGTCCAGGCGGGTCGTGAGCTCGTCGATCGTCCCCGCGAGCTCGGCGCGCGTGCGCGCGATCTCGTCCTCGAGCTGGGACTGGGACAGCGGGGGCACCGGGGCCCCGTCGGTTCCGCTCACGGGCGCAGTCCTTCCTTGATCGTCGCGACGTCTTCCTTGATGCTGTCGACCGCCCCGGTCGGGCTCGGCGGGACGCCGCGCTGGAGCTGCTTGACGCCGACGAACGCGAGCGTACCGGCGACGAGCACGAGGGCCAGGCCGACGATCAGCGCGGCGAGCCACAGCGGCATCACGGTCGCGAGCCCCTCCATGGCGGAGTGGAAGAGGAAGCCCAGCCCGTAGAGGACGAGCACCCCGCCCACGACGAGCAGGCCGATGCCGATGCCGGCGTGCTTGGCCTTCGTCGTGAGCTCGGCCTTCGCGAGCGCGATCTCGGACCGGACGAGGCGGGTCGCCTGCTCGGACAGCCGCTCGACGAGCTGCCCGACCGTCGGCTTCTGCTCCTCGGGCGGGATGCGCCCGTCGATCCAGTCGCTCATCTCTCCGCCTTTCCGCAGGTGACCCCACCACTCAACCGGCACCCGGGGCGGTGCGCAACTCCCCGCGGGCCTGGGAGGTGCCGGAGAGGGAGGGCCGGACGGCACCGCCGCCGCGACGAGAAAGACCCCCGCCCGGATCCCGGGCGGGGGTCTCTTCGGTGGCTCCGACCGGCGTCGATCCGGTGACCTTTCGATTTTCAGTCGAACGCTCTACCAACTGAGCTACAGAGCCATGGGGGAAGAGCCCGGCCGGCCGATGCCGACCGGGCTCTTCGCCTCACGCGACCCTGACGGGACTTGAACCCGCGACCTCCGCCGTGACAGGGCGGCGCGCTAACCAACTGCGCTACAGGGCCTTGCTGTTCTTCGCGAGACACACCTTAACACCAGGGGACCCGGTGATTTTCACCAGTGAACCTGGTGGTGTGGTGGCCCGCTTTCGAACCGAGAGGATCGTACCGTACCGATGAGCCGATCCGTAAATCCGCTGGTGGCCACCGGTCCCGGTGCGATCTCGCGTACCCCCAACGGGATTCGAACCCGTGCTACCGCCGTGAAAGGGCGGGGTCCTAGGCCGCTAGACGATGGGGGCTCAGGAACGTGCGCCAGTGTACAGCGGCGGGACCGTGACCTCCTGGTCGGGTCGTGGTCGACCCGTGGTCGCCTCCTCGGCCGGGCCTGCCCGCGGACGGTGCCGCGGGACGGTGCAGCGGGACGGTGCAGCGGGACGACGCCACGGGCGGTGCCCGCGACGGGGGAGGATGGTCGCGTGGTGGAGATGACGCGGGCCGAGTTCGAGGACGCCGTGCGCGACGGGCTGGACCTGGTCCCCGAGGACCTCGCGGCGCAGATGGACAACGTGGTGGTGCTCGTCGAGGACGACGCGCCCGCCGACGACCCCGACCTCCTCGGGCTCTACGAGGGCGTCCCCCTCACCGAGCGGGACCACATGTGGGCGGCGGGGGCGCTGCCCGACCGCATCACGATCTTCCGCAACCCCACCCTCGCGATCTGCGAGACGCGCGAGGACGTGGTGGAGGAGGTCGCGGTGACGGTCGTCCACGAGATCGCGCACCACTTCGGCATCGACGACGACCGCCTGCACGAGCTCGGCTGGGACTGAGGTCGCACGGCGCGGGGGCGCCGATCGCTACGATCGGCTGGTGACGACGAGCGCCGCGAGCGACCCCCGGCACGACGGCGCGCACGACCACGAGGCGGTCGCGCGCCTGCTCCACGCGCTCGCGGACCCGAGCCGGCTCGCCATCGTGCACCTGCTCACCGGCGCGGAGCGGCGCGTCGTCGACCTCACGCGCGAGCTGGGGCTCGCGCAGTCCACGGTCTCCGCGCACCTGACCACCCTGCGCGACGTCGGGGTCGTGGCGGTCCGCCGCGAGGGGCGCTCGTCCTGGTACCGGCTCGTGCGGCCCGAGGTGGCGCACCTGCTCGCCGACGCGGAGCACGTCGCGCTCGCTCCCTGACCCCGCGCGGTGACGCGCCTCACGGCGCAGCCGGTCTGGTATTCATCGTCGATCACCGATATCATCGGTAACTGACGATGAATGGAGGGTTCATGGGAGCCGGACACGACCACGGCGCGGGGGGTGCCGCGCCCGACCACCGCGCGCGGCTCGCGGTCGCCTTCGGGATCACCGCGACGATCCTCGTCGCGCAGGCCGTCGGCGCGGTCCTCACGGGGAGCCTCGCGCTCCTCACGGACACGGCGCACATGCTCACCGACGCGACGGGGCTGGCCGTGGCGCTCGTCGCGGCGTCGCTCGTGCTGCGGCCCGCGACCAAGCGCCGGACCTGGGGATTCCGCCGCGTCGAGGTGCTCGCCGCCCTCGCGCAGGCGGCGCTCCTCCTCGCGGTCGGCGCGTACGCCGTCGTCGAGGGCGTCCGACGGCTGTTCTCGCCGCCGGAGGTCCCCTCGTCCGAGCTGCTGGTCTTCGGGATCGTCGGCCTCGTCGGCAACGTCGTCGCGATCGCCGTCCTCGCGTCCGGGCGCCGCGCCAACCTCAACCTGCGCGCGGCGTTCCTGGAGGTCGTCAACGACGCCCTGGGGTCGGTCGGGGTGATCGTGGCCGCCGTCGTCATCGCGACGACCGGGTACCAGCAGGCCGACGCGATCGCCGGGCTCTTCATCGCGCTGCTCATCGTCCCGCGCGCCTTCCGCCTCCTGCGCGAGGCGACGGCCGTGCTCATGGAGTTCACGCCGGAGGGGCTGGACCTCGACGACGTCCGGGCGCACATCCTCTCGCTCGACCACGTCGAGGACGTGCACGACCTCCACGCGTCGACCGTCGCGACAGGGCTGCCGACCATCTCCGCGCACGTCGTCGTCGACGCCGCGTGCTTCCGGGACGGTCACGCGCTCGAGATCACGGAGCGCGTCCGTGCGTGCGTCGCGCACCACTTCCCGGTCTCCGTCGAGCACTCGACGTTCCAGCTCGAGACGGCGGCCCTGCGCGACCGCGAGGCCCACGGCCACGCGTAGGGCGGCGGCCACCACGGGTCCGGCAGCTCGGCGGGGGAGCGGGGCGGCCCCACTAGGGTGGGTGCCATGACGATCCTCGTGACCGGCGGAGCCGGGTACATCGGCGCGCACGTGGTGCGCCTCCTGCAGGAGCGCGGCGAGAAGGTGGTCGTGGTCGACGACCTCAGCACCGGTCGCGCGGACCGTGTCGGCGACGCGACGCTCGTCGAGGTCGACGTCGCGTCCCCGGAGGCGGTGGACGTGCTGACGCGCGCCCTCACCGAGCACGACGTCCGCGCGGTGATCCACTTCGCGGCGCGCAAGCAGGTGGGGGAGTCGGTCGAGAAGCCGGCCTGGTACTACCAGCAGAACGTCGGCGGGTTCACGAACCTCGTGACCGCGATGCAGGCGGCCGGCGTCGACCGCCTCGTGTTCTCGTCCTCGGCGGCGACGTACGGGATGCCCTCGGTCTCGCTCGTCGAGGAGAAGCTGCACGCCGAGCCGATCAACCCCTACGGCGAGACCAAGCTCGTCGGCGAGTGGCTGGGTCGCGCGGCCGGCCGCGCCTGGGGCCTGCGGTTCGTCGCGCTGCGCTACTTCAACGTCGCCGGCGCCGGCTGGCCCGACCTCGGCGACCCCGCCGTGCTCAACCTCGTCCCCATGGTGCTCGACCGCCTGGAGCGCGGCGAGCAGCCCAAGATCTTCGGCGACGACTACCCGACGCCGGACGGCACGTGCATCCGTGACTACATCCACGTCCTGGACCTCGCGCACGCGCACCTCGCGGCGCTCGGGTACCTCGACGTCGCGGAGCGCCCCTTCGACGTGTTCAACGTCGGGACGGGGCAGGGGTCGTCGGTGCGCGAGGTCATCGACGAGATCGGGCGCGTGAGCGGGCTCGACGTCACGCCGGAGGTCCTGCCGCGGCGCGCGGGCGACCCGCCGCAGCTCGTCGGCGACCCGCGCCGGATCAACGAGCTCTTCGGCTGGACGGCGACGAACGGGCTGCCCGAGATCATCGCGTCGGCGTGGGAGGCCTGGCAGGCGGGCCCGCGGCGCATCGAGGTCGCGGCGCGCGACGCGGCGGAGGGCGCTCCCGAGGTGTGAGTCTGCGCGTCCCGTGCGACCCTACATTCCTCAGCATGCTGAGGAATGTCCGGGGAGGGGCCCCGGCGACGGGAGACGGGACGAGGACGTGGGCGACCAGAACGACCCGGCACGGCTGTACGACCTGACCGCCGCGCGCACGAGCCGGGTCGTGCTCGCGTCCTACTCGACCTCGTTCGGGCTGGGCGCGCGCCTGCTCGACGTCCCGACGCGCGACGGGATCGACGCCGTCTACGGACTCGTCCGCATCGCCGACGAGGTCGTGGACACGCGCCGCGGCGACGGTGCGGCCGACCTCCTCGACGAGCTGGAGGCGGAGACGGCGAAGGCGCTCGACCGCGGGTGGTCGACGAACCTCGTCGTGCACTCGTTCGCCCTGACCGCTCGCCGGTGCGGCATCGGCCACGGCGAGGTCGACCCCTTCTTCGCGTCGATGCGCACCGACCTCACGGTGCGCGTGCATGACCGCGAGAGCTACGAGCGGTACGTGTACGGCTCGGCGGAGGTCGTCGGCCTCATGTGCCTCGCGGTCTTCCTCAACGCGCGCCGTCGCCCCGGGGAGCCCCTGCGGGTCGCGGACCCGGTCCTCGTCCGCGGGGCACGTGCGCTCGGCGCCGCGTTCCAGAAGATCAACTTCCTGCGCGACCTGCGCACCGACCACGACGAGCTCGGGCGCGCCTACCTGCCCGGCGTCGTCCCGGGCCGGTTGCGCCGTCGCGACGTCGAGGCGTTCTGCCGGGAGGTCGAGGGGGACCTCGCGGCGGCGCGGGCGGCGCTCCCGGGGCTCCCGGTGCGACCCCGCGTCGCGGTCGCCGCGACCGTCGCCGTGTACGAGCGGCTGCTCGCCCGGCTCGCGGCGACGCCGCCCGAGGACATCCTGCGGGCGCGCGTGCGCGTCCCCGACACCGTGAAGGTCGCGCTGGCCGCGCGGGCGGCGGGCGGCCAGCTCCTCGGGCAGATGGCGTCGGGCCGACCCGCGCGCCCGCGGAAGGTGCTCGCGTGAGGGCACCGCGCGTCGTCGTGGTCGGAGGCGGGATCTCCGGGCTCGCCACCGCGGCGCTGCTCGCGCGCGGGGGCGCGGCCGTCACGCTGCTGGAGCGCCACGCGGACCTGGGCGGCCGAGCCGGCACGCTCGAGCTGGACGGGTTCCGCTTCGACACCGGGCCGTCCTGGTACTTCATGCCGGAGGTGGTCGAGCACTTCTTCGCGCTCCTCGGCGCGCGCGTCGAGGACCACCTCGACCTCGTGCCGCTCGACCCGGCCTACCGCGTGTTCTTCGAGCCCGACGCACCGGGCGGCGCGGCGTCCACGTTCGAGCTCTCGGCGAGCCCGGGCGTGAACCGCGCCCGGCTCGACGCGATCGAGCCCGGGGCCGGCGACCGCGTGGCCGCGTACGCGGCCGCGGCGAGCGAGGCCTACGGGCTCGCGCTCGACCACTTCCTCTACACCACGTTCGAGCGGCCCGACCGCGCGCTCGCGCCGGAGGTGCTGCGCCGTCTCCCGCGCCTCGCCGCGCTGCTGCGCGAGCCGCTCGCCGACCGTGCCGCGCGCGCGGTGGAGGACCCGCGGCTCCGCCAGCTCCTGGGGTACCACGCCGTCTTCCTCGGCTCCTCGCCCTACCGCGCGCCCGCGCTGTACTCCCTCATGAGCCACCTCGACCTCGTCGACGGCGTCCGGTACCCCCGCGGCGGGATGCACACGCTGATCGAGGCCGTGGCGCGGCTCGCGCGCGCGGAGGGGGCCGAGCTCCGGACCGGCGCGGACGTCGCCGGGATCGAGGTGGCCCCCGGTGCCCGACGGCGCGGGCGCGTCACGGGCGTCCACCTCGCCTCGGGCGAGCTCGTCGAGGCGGACCTCGTCGTGTCGGCCGCCGACCGGCACCACACGGAGACCGCGCTCCTCGCCCCGCGGTGGGCGGACCTGCCCGCCGCGGCGTGGGACGACAAGGGGCCGGGGATCTCGGCCCTGCTCGTGCTCGCGGGAGTGCGGGGCGCGCTGCCCGAGCTCGCGCACCACTCCCTCTTCTTCACGCGCGACTGGCCCGCGAACTTCGACGCCGTGCTCGGCGCCGACCGGCGCAGCGACCCCGCGGGGCTGCGCGTCCCCGACCCCGCCTCCCTCTACGTGTCGCGCACCTCCGCGACCGACGGGCCGTCGTCGTCCGCGCCCGCGGCCCCGCCCGGGCACGAGAACCTCTTCCTCCTCGTCCCGTTCCCCGCCGACCCGACGCTCGGCGCCGACGCCGCGTCGCGCCGCGCGCTCGACGCGCTCGCGGACCGCTACCTCGCGCAGGTCGGGCGCTGGGCCGGGATCGAGGACCTCCCGGGTCGGGTCGTCACGCGGCGCGTGCTCGGGCCCGCCCACTTCGCGACCGAGCTCTCGTCGTGGCGCGGCGGCGCGCTCGGCATGGAGCACACCCTCCGGCAGTCGGCTCTGTGGCGGCCCGGCACGGCGGCCCGCCGTGTCGACGGGCTCTACCACGCCGGGGGTGGGAGCATCCCGGGCGTGGGACTGCCGATGTGCCTCATCAGCGCCGAGCTCGTCGCGAAGCGCCTGCTCGGCGAGACGTCGGCACGCCCGCTGCCGACGCCGTTGCGCCCCGGCTACCTCGCGGCGAGCCGTCGGCCCGAGCGGATCCGGCCGTCGGGTGCGCGACCGGTCGAGGTCCGCCGGTGACGGGTCTGGTCTACCTCGGCGCGCTCGCGGTCTCGCTCGGCGGCCTCGCCGTGCTCGACCGGCGCTTCCGCCTCGCGTTCTGGGCGGAGCGGCGCCGTGCCGCGCTCACGGTCGGTCTCGGCGTCGTCGGCTTCCTCGCGTGGGACGTCGCGGGCCTCGCGCTCGGGATCTTCGCGCGCGGGGAGAGCCCGTGGATGACGGGGCTCCTGCTCGCGCCCGACCTCCCCGTCGAGGAGGCGGTCTTCCTGACGCTCCTGTGCTACACCGCGCTGCTGGGCTGGCGCGGCGCGGAGCGCGTGCTCGCCGCGCGACGGAGCCGGGCGGAGGGCGACGCGTGACGAACCTCGTGCTCAACGTCGTCGTCCTCGCGGTGCTCGTCGCGGTGTCGTGGCGCGTGCTGCGCCGGCTGCGACCCGGGCCGCTCGTGTGGACGGCCGTCGTGATGTGCGTGCTCACCCTCGTGTTCGACACGCTGATGATCGCCGCCGACCTGTACGTCTACCACCCGGACAAGATCCTCGGTATCTACCTGTGGGGGGCGCCGCTCGAGGACTTCGCGTACGCGTTCGCCGCCGCGCTCGGGATGCCGGTGCTGTGGACGGTGCTCGGAGCCCGCGGTCGCGAGCGCACCGGGTCCGAGCACGGTCGTGCCGCGGAGGACGAGCGGTGAAGGACGTGCTCGCCGCGTCGCGGCCCTTCTCCTGGATCAACACCGCGTACCCCTTCGCCGCGGGGTACCTCGTGGCGACCGGCGGGCGCGTCGACCTCGCGCTCGTGGTCGGGACGCTGTACTTCCTCGTCCCGTACAACCTGCTCATGTACGGCGTGAACGACGTCTTCGACTACGCGAGCGACCTGCGCAACCCGCGCAAGGGCGGGATCGAGGGCGCGCTGGCCGACCCGGCGACGGCCCGCGTCACGCACCGCCGCATCCTGCGCGCGTGCGTCGCGACCAACGTGCCGTTCCTCGTCGCGCTCCTGCTCCTCGGCGACCCGCTCGCGGGCGCGGTCCTCGCGCTCGTGGTGTTCGGCGTCGTCGCGTACTCGGCGCCGCGGCTGCGGTTCAAGGAGCGCCCGTTCCTCGACTCGTTCACGTCGGCGATGCACTTCGTCGGGCCGTTGCTGTACGCGCTCGTGCTCGTCGACGCGGACCTCTCCGCGCGGTCCGTCTGGCCCGTGCTCGTCGGCTTCGTGCTCTGGGGCATGGCGTCGCACGCGTTCGGCGCGGTGCAGGACGTGCGCGCGGACCGCGAGGGCGGCATCGCGTCCGTCGCGACGGCGATCGGCGCGCACGCGACCGTGCTCGCCGCCGCGGCGGCGTACGTCGCGGCGGCCGTCGTGCTCGCGGTGCTCCCGTGGCCCGGCGTCCTCGCCGCGCTGCTCCCGCTGCCGTACGCCGTCAACGTGCTGCGGTTCCGCGACGTGCGCGACGACGACTGCGAGCGCGCCAACGCGGGCTGGCGCGCGTTCCTGTGGCTCAACCTCGTCACCGGGTTCCTCGTGACGATGCTGCTCCTCGCGGACGCCCTCACCTGACGCGCCCCGCGTCGCCGGGCACGGACGACGAGGCCCCGGTCCGCGAGGTCGTCGCGGTGCCGGGGCCGTCGTCGCGGGAGCGGCTCGTCAGGAGAGGTCGCCGTACTCCCAGTGCCAGGGCTCGTTCTTCGAGCCGCCGGCGCGGGCCCACTCGGGGTTGTCCCAGCCGTAGGCCGGCGCGTTGGCGCGCATCCACTCGTACTGCGCGGTGCCGTAGCCCTGGATGCCGCCGCCGAGGTCGAGCGCGAGCGCCCAGCCGTGGTTCGACATGCCCGGGGGCGCGGCGAAGTAGCCGCGCGACGCCTTGACCGCGACCTGCGAGGCGTAGGAGCGGTACGAGTCCGTCACGGAGAGGTCCGCGCCGAACGTCTCGCGGAACTTCTGGTTGAGTGCCTCGATCTGGTGGGCGGCGTCGCAGCGGAGCTGCTCGCCCGGCGCGAACGACAGCTCGCACAGGGCGCTCGCGGGGATCTGCCCGTTGCCGAAGCCCGCCGTGGAGGCGGCCCACTGGTCGAGCTGTGCCGCGATCTCCTCGGCCGACGGCGGACCGGGCACGACCTGCACGGTCACGCCCGAGCCGGCCGCGTCGAGCAGCGTGGAGAGCTCGGCCGTCAGCGCGGCGATCTCCTCGGTGGACCCCGCGGGCGCCGGCGTCTCGGCGGCGTCGGTGGTGGCGTCCGTCGCCGTCCCGGTGGTGAGGTCGGGCGACGCGGTCGCCGCCTCGGAGGCCGCCGCGTCCTCCTCGGGGGACTCGGTCGAGGTGTCAGCGCTCGTCGCGGCGTCGGGTGCCGCCGCGGTCTCCGCCTCGTCCGACGACTCGTCCGACGCCGTGGCCAGGTCCGGCACGGTCGGCTCGAGCGTCGGGAGGGCGGCGAGGTCCTCGAGGGACGTGCGGGCCGAGGATCGGCTCGCACGGTCGGAGCCGCGCTCGGCGAGGTGAGGCACGCTCGATTCGAGGGTGTCGGACGCGGTCAGCAGCGTGTCGCCCTCGGTGTCGACCGCGGCGTTGTCGTCGGCGGACCCGTCGTCGGCGGTGTCGGCTGCCGTGTCGTCGGCGGTCCCTCCCAGCCCGGAGTCGGCGAGCGAGGGCAGGCCGGCGAACGCCGACGAGCCGTCGGTCGGGGAGGCCGCGGTGACGGCCGTGCTGAGCCGGGTGCGCGCGTCCTCGATCTGGGCGATCTGCTCGGGAGTCAGCCCGGCGGCGCCCTCCCCGGTGAGGAACTGTGCCCGCACGAGGGCGTCGCTCGCCGCGTCGACGGTGGCGGGGTCGGCCGCGATCGCGCCCAGGGTCACCGGCGCCGTGCCGGCAGCGGTCGACGTGGTCGGTGCCGCGGACGAGGAGTCGGCGGGCACATCCGCCGACGGCGCACCGCCGTCGGCGAAGGCGGCCGCGGCGGTGCTCGCGGTGAGCGCGACGGCCGCCACGGCGGCACCGGTCCCGAGGGTCCGGCGACGGCCGGGAGCGACGCGGGCAGCGCCCTGCGCGCCGCGGCGCGCGGCGGAGGCGAGGGCTGCGGGGAGCGAGGCCCGGCTCGCGGTGTGGCGGCCCATCTAGCGTGCCTCGCCGGGGGCGGCGGGGCACGCGCCGGTGGTGCTGGACGTGTGCGGTGCGGTCTTCTGGTGCTGGGCAGTGGTCAAGCGAGCGATCCGATCATCGGGTCGTGGTCGCGGGCGGTCGAACGCGGAAGCGCTCCCATCCCTGGTGCACCTGCGCAGGACGGAGCGCTGGGTGACCACGACGGCGTGCGGTCGGGGCGGGACGCGTGCGCCCTCTCACCACGACGCCGGCTGGTCTGGTCGCAGGGTGGACCACGGAGACCGGTCGGCTGTTCCATCTTCAACTAGACGTGCGTCCAGCGGGACCCTCTGACGGGGGGAAGCCTCGGGAATGGGGTGCCGACCGTGTGGTCAGGATGTGAAGAGGGTACGTGTCACCCGTCCCGCGTCCCGCGTGACGGCCGACCCGACGAGCGTGCCGAGGGCGATCCCGAACACGGCGACGACCGCGTTGGCGATCTCCTGTGCCGCCTCCGGGCCGCCGTTCACCAGGTCCGAGAGGCCCAGCAGGCTGAGCGCCCCGGGCACGAGGAGCCAGAACGCCGGGAGGGTCGTGACGGCGGCGGGCGGTCCGTGCGGCGTCCGCTCGACCAGCGCGGCGAGCGGCGCGATGACGAGGGCACCCACGAACCCCGCGAGCGGGGCGGCGGCGAGCGCCCCGGCGAGCTGGGCCGCGTACGCGCCGAGCAGGACGAGCAGCACCCAGGGCAGCGAGCCCCGCGGCGACGACGCGAAGTACATCTGCCCGAGCCCGACGGCGAGGATCCCCACCCACGGCGCCCACCACCCGAGCTGGTCCGCGGCGGGGGCGGCGACGAGCGGGCCCGCGACCGCGGCCCCCGCGACGACGCCGAACACGAGCAGCAGGAGCTGCGCGACCCCGTAGACGAGCCGGCTCGCGCCGGCGACGATCTGGTTGCCCGTCAGCTCGATCGCGGCGACCGTGAGCACCGAGCCGGGCAGGAACGACACGAGGGGCGGCACGAGCACGCTGAGCGGGTCGTCGCCGAGCCAGGGGTGGACGACGTCGACCGCCAGGAGCGTCACGACGAACGCCGCGACGACGGGCAGGGCGGTGGCGAGCGTCGGCCACCGCGTCCCGAGCCAGCGCAGGGCGCCGACGAGGATCCCGAGCGCGAGGTAGACCGGCAGGAGCCGGGCGGTGGGGTTGAGCACGAGGCCGAACCCGACCGTGAGCAGCCCGTGGCCGACGATCGTGAGCACCGCGCCGAAGCGGGGCGGCCGCTCCACGATCGCGCGCAGCTCGGCCCGCGCGTCGGCGAGCGGGACGTCGGTCGTGCGCAGGCGGCGCACGAGGGTGGTGAGCGCCCCGATCTGGTCGAGGTTGAGACCGCTCGCGGCAGCACCCGCGAAGTCGGCGACCGTGCCGCCCGCCGTGCTCACCCGGACGAAGACACCCGTGGGGAGGACGAGCGTGCCCACGGTGGACGTGCCCGAGCGTCGCGCGACGGCCTCCAGGTCGTCCTCGACGTCGGTCACGGAGCGTCCGGAGTCGAGCAGCGCCGTCCCCAGCTCGCGCAGGAGCGGGACGAGGTCGGGGGACACCTCGGGCGGCTCGGGATCGACCGCGGGGGGCGGCTCGTCGCCCAGCGCGCGCAGCACGCGGCGCACGACGGACGGGGCGCGTCGCACGTCGTCGAGCCAGCTCGCCCTGCGCCCGCGGGTCAGGGCGGGTCCTCGGTGCTCGCGGCGACGAGCGCGAGCAGGGCCCGCGCGTACGCGTCGGCGGCGTCCGCCGCGGCGAACGTGCCGAGGTCGTGGAGCACCTCGGTGCGGACGACGTACCCGGCGTCCGACCGTTCGAGCGCGCGGAAGGTGCCCCCGAGGAGCTCCCGGAGCTGCTCCTCGAGCGGGTGCCACAGCGCGTCCTCGAGCGCGACCGAGTCGAGCGCCCACTCGGTCGTCCCGTTGAAGCCGAGCACGACGCCGGTGTCGAACTCGTGCGGCTCGATCGTCATGTCGCTCACGGTGAAGACGTCGCCGTCGCCGCCCGTGGCGAGGAGGCGGAAGCGGTCGCCCGACGCCGGCGACCACCGCACGCCCGCGTCGCGCAGCGCGAGCGCGAGCTCCCACGAGATCATGCCTGCCACGGTAGGCCCGGCCCGCACGCCCCGCACGAGCGACGGCCCGGAGGTGACCGCCGGGCGCCCTGCCTAGCCTGAGGTGATGGACACCGAGCTGGAGAACACGACCGACGTGCTCGTCACCCTGGGCGCGGTCGCGGCGGGAGTCCTTGTCGCGTTCGTCCTGGGGACCGTGATCTCTGCCGTCGTGCGCCGGGCCGGCCGGCGCAGCGAGCTCGCGCGCGACCTCTCGCGGCGGCTGCGCCGACCGGACCGCGCGGTCCTGACCGTCGTCGCGGTGTGGGTGGCAGTCCGTCTGACGACCGACGCTTCGACGCCCTGGCGCCCGGCGGTCGAGCACCTCCTGCTCATCGCGCTCATCCTGGCCGGTGCGTGGTGGGTGGGCGCCATCGCGTTCGTGCTCGAGGACTCCGCGCTGCAGCGCTACCGCATGGACACCGCGGACAATCGGCACGCGCGCCGCGTCCGGACGCAGATCACGGTGCTGCGCCGGCTCACCGTGGCGGTGATCGTGGTGTGCGCGGTCGCGGGCATCCTGCTCACGTTCCCCGCCGCGCGCGCCGCCGGGGCGAGCCTGCTCGCGTCGGCGGGGCTCATCTCGATCGTCGCGGGCCTCGCCGCGCAGACGTCGCTCGCGAACGTGTTCGCGGGCATGCAGATCGCGTTCACCGACGCCATCCGCGTGGACGACGTCGTGGTGCTCGAGGGCGAGTGGGGGCGGATCGAGGAGATCACCATGACGTACGTCGTGGTGCACCTCTGGGACGACCGCCGCCTCATCATGCCGTCCACGTACTTCACGACGACGCCGTTCCAGAACTGGACCCGCCGCGCCGCCGACCTGCTGGGCACGGTCGAGCTCGACCTCGACTTCGAGGTGCCGGTCGGGCCGATGCGGGCCGAGCTGCGGCGTCTCCTCGCGCTCACCGACCTGTGGGACGGGCGCGTCGGCATCCTCCAGGTGACCGACGCTGTCGGGGGCCTCGTGCGGGTCCGCGCCCTCGTCAGCGCGCACGACGCCCCGACGCTGTTCGACCTGCGGTGCTTCGTCCGGGAGGGCCTGGTCGACTGGCTGCAGCGCGCCGCCCCGCAGGGCCTGCCCCGGACCCGGCTCGAGCGCGCCGCGGACGCCGCCGACCTCCTGCCGGGGGAGCCGGGCGAGCCCGCCGCGGCGGACGCCGAGCGGCCCGACGGGACCGGCACGGGCGGCGACGGGGTCCCCGTGGCCCCGGCGCGACCGCCGCGCCTCCCCGCGGAGCGCGGGTCGCGGCGGGCCGACGCGCCCGTGGTCCTCGGGACGATCCGGCGTGCGGGGAAGGGCGCCGGCGCGGCGCCGAGCGAGGACCCGACACGGCTCGTCGGGGTCGTGCCCGGCCCGGCGGGGCGCCCGGACGAGCGGGACGTCGACGCCGGCGCCGGTCACGACCGCGCCGGTCACGACGCCGAGGTGCCGGGCGGGACCCGGCCGCTCCCCGCCGTCGGGCACGACGTGCACGGCGACGCGACGCCCGAGGCCGCGGAGTCCGCCTTCTTCAGCGGGACGCCCGAGGGAGAGGAGCGGTCGCGCGCCTTCGCGGGACCGGGCCAGGACGTCATCGACGAGCGCGAGCGCACGGCCGAGCACGGCGCCGTGCCGGACCACGACGCGCCGGGCGACGCGCCCGACGCGGGGGCGCCGCGCGACCCCGCCGACGACGGGGACGGCGTCCGCGAGGACGACCGCCGACCCGGTACCTGAGGACGGGACCCGGACGCGTCCCCGGCGCGCCCGACGGCGAGCGGATCAGGTCAGGCCGGGGACCTCGACCGTCACGTCGGCGTACGGCGCGACGAGGAGAGTCGCGGTCGCCCACCCGCGCGTGAGCAGGCCGGTGTCGGAGTCGGGCTCGGAGTGCCGCTCCGTGCCGGAGTACTGGAGCACCAGGTGCCGGTCGCCGTCCTCGTGGATGTTCGCCTGGACGAGCCCGAACGTCGCGAGCGGCGCCTGGCGCAGACCGCGCAGCCGGTCCGGCGGGACGTCGGGGACGTTGACGTTGAGCGTGCGGCGGTCGAGCGGGACGTCCCGCGACGCGGCGTCGTCCATCCACGCGAGCACGTGGTCGGTGACGAGGCGCGCGGTGTCCCAGTGCTGCGGCTCCGCCGCGTCGACCGAGACGGCGAGCGACCGGATCCCGTGCGTCATCGCGGACAGCGCCGCGCCGACCGTCCCGGAGTGCAGGATCGCGTTGCCGGTGTTGGCGCCCTTGTTCGCCCCCGAGAGCAGGAGGTCCGGCCGGGGTCCGAACCCGCCGTAGGCGGCGACGAAGGCGATGAGCGCGGGGGCGGCGCGGACGGCGTAGGAGGTCACGTCGTCGGGCAGGCCCGGCGCGCGGCGCGGCTCGACGGCGAGCCGCCCGTCGCGCTCGGCGCCGAGCAGGGACGCGCTGGCGCCCGACGACTCGCGGGCGGGGGCCGCGACGACGACCTCGTAGCCGGCGTCGAGCGCCGCCCCGGCGAGGACCGCCAGGCCGGGGGAGTCGATCCCGTCGTCGTTGGTCACGAGGGCGCGCACGGTGGTTCTCCTCTGTCGTCGGGGTCGGGGTCGGGGGGGTGGGGGTGGGGGTAGCCGGCCCGGCGGCCGGGTTCAGGTGCGGGCCTCGCGCACCGTGATGCGGCGCGCGAGGCGCTCGATCTGGTCGCGCCGGCCCGTGCCGAGCCCGCGCCGCGTGACGTTGAGCGCGCCCGCCGCGGCGCCCAGGCGCACGGCGTCCGGGAGCTCGAGGCCGCGGCCCAGCCCGACGGCGATGCCCGCCGTCATGGAGTCGCCCGCGCCGCGGTGGTCGACGGTCGTGATGCGCGGCGTGCGCACGGTGTACGTGTGCTCGCGCGTCACGAGCAGCGAGGGGTCGTGCGCGCGCGACACGACGACCGCGCGCGGCCCGGCGTCGACCATGCCGCGCGCGGCGGCGAGCAGGGCCGCCTCGGTGTCGTCGTCGGCGAACCCGCCGTCGACCATCTCCTCGTGGCTGATCTTGAGCACCGCGCCGGGCGCGTCGGCCACGGCGCGCGCCTGCTCCCCGGAGAGGTCGGCGACCACCTGGCGCTCCGAGGCGTGCAGGTCGCGCGCGAGCCGCCCGAAGAACGACGCCGGGACCCCGATCGCGGTCTCCGACCCGGTGAGGATGGTCACCGCCGCGTCGAGACCGGACACGAGGACGGTGCCGTAGAGGTCGTCGACCTCGTGCCGGTTGAGCGGGAACGGGTCCATCGTCACGACCTCCTCCCGGTGGCCGCTGCGCCGGTCGTGGACGTACGCGCCGTTGCCGCCGGTCGTCGTCGCGCGCAGGTCGAGGTGCTCGGCGCGCGCGAGGTGCGCCGCGACCGTGCCCGTCTCCCCGCCGAACGGGCCGCAGACCACGACCTGCGCACCGAGCGAGTACGCCATGCGCGCGAGCCACAGCCCCTGGCCGCCGGGGTGGACGTGCACCTCGGGCGAGGTCTCGTACGGCCCGGCGGGCTCGATCTCCACCGTGAGCAGCGGCGTCAGCGCGAGCACGCACACCGCCGGGGCGCGCGCGGGTCCCGGGCCGGACGGGTCGGACGGGTCGGGCGGGGTGGGGAGCGGACCGGGCGAGGGCGTCGGGGTGGCGCTCATCCGTCCACGCTAGGGGCGCGGCGGCCGGTTCACCCGCCGAGGATCCTCGAACCGCGCGTCGAGCCAGCCGGCGAGCCGGTCCGGCCGGTCCGTCATGATGCCGTCGACGCCCTGCGCGAGGAGGTCGTCCCACTCGTCCGTCGTGTTCGCGGTCCAGGCGTGCACGCGCAGCCCCGCGCCGCGGAGCGTGTCCACGAGGCCCGGCTCGTGCGCGAGGAGCGCGACCTCCGGGTTGCAGGCCACGACCCCCAGGTCCGCGCACGCGCTGACGAGCTCGGCGAGGCTGTCGGGGTGCAGCGCGAGCAGGAGCGCGCGGTCGAGGTGACCGGCGGCGTCGCGCAGCGCGGCGACCGTGGGGGGCCAGAACGACTGGACGAGCACCCGGTCCGCGAGCCCGGCGTCGTCGACCTGCTTGGTCACGAGCAGGACGTCCTCGACCGACCAGACGCCCTTGAGCTCGACGAGGAGCCCGACACCCGGGTGCGCGACGGCGAACCGCGCGACCTCCGCGAACGTCGGGACGCGCTGGCCCGCGTACGCGCGCGAGAACGACGAGCCGGCGTCGAGCGCGCGCACCTCGGCGAGCGTGAGCCCGTCCACGCGGCCGGTCCCGTCCGTCGTCTCGTCCACGACGTCGTCGTGCAGCACGACGACCTGCCGGTCGGCCGTGAGGTGCACGTCGAGCTCGATCGCGTCGGCGCCCGCGCGCACCGCGGCCTCGAACGCCGCGAGCGTGTTCTGCGGCGCGACGGACGAGTTGCCGCGGTGCCCGACGACGAGGGGACGGCCCCCGCGGTCGGCCGCGGCCCGGAGCAGGGGCGGCGCGTGCGTCGTGCGCTGGTCCGGGGTGCGACCCGGAGCGGTGGGTGGCATGGGGTCAGTCTCGCGCGCGACCCGCGCGCCCGTCCTGCCGGGGCCGCCTCCGGGCAGACCGTTCCGCGAACGTTCACCCGGCGTGCGACCGTCAGCGGCGGCGGCCCGTGAGCGCGAGGAGGTGCGTGAGGTCGTCGGCGCCGTCGTCGACGTCGAGCGGGCCGCGGAACAGCGGGCCCGGCTCGAGGAACGTCGAGCGCGACTCCGCGTAGTGCAGCGCCCACGCGACCAGCGCGGGCTCGCCCGTCTCGTCCGCCCCGACGGCGCGGGCCAGGTCCCAGGCGTGCACCACGAGGTCGAACGTCATCTGGGCGCAGTACTCCGCGCCCGACTCGTCGCCGTAGGACAGGTGCACGCGGCGGTCCAGGGCGTCGGGAGCGAGGAACGCCTCGCGGGCCTGGACGGACGCGTCGACCCACCGGTCCACCGGGTCGTCGCCGAGCACGTCGCCCTCGAAGACGGTGCCCACGTCCTCGATCCAGCGCCCGGCGAGCAGCTCCGGGGCCCAGAGCTGCTCGGCGGTGAGGTGGTTGACGAGGTCGCGCACCGTCCAGTCGGCGTCCGGGGTGGGCAGCGCCCACTGGTCGTCGCGCAGCGGGCGGACGAGGGCGTCGAACGCGCCGATCGCGTCGCCGTGGGCGGCGAGGACGTCCATGCGGCACCTCCCGGAGGCCTCGTGAGCCTCCACCGTGGCACGCCGGGCGGCGCGCCGCAGGTCGAGCGCGGCGCGTCGACGAGCACGGGTCGAGCGCGGCCCGCGGCCCCCGGGGACGGGGAGGGCCGCGGGCCGCCGTCTCACACCGACACGACGATCTTCACGTGGTCGTCCTTGTGGTCGATGAGCTCGCGGTACCCCTTCTCCACGACGTCCTCGACGGCGATGCGGCTCGTGACGAACGGGGCGAGGTCGACCTTGCCCTCCTGCACGAGCCGGATGACCGCCGGGTGGTCGTCGGCGTACCCGATGGCGCCCTTGATCGTGAGCTCGCGCAGCAGCACCGTCATGACGTCGAGCGTCGGCGGCGCGGAGAACAGCGCCACGATCTGGAGCGTGCCGCCCGCCTTGAGCGCGTGGGTCAGGGTGTCGAGCACCGGCTGCGCGCCCGAGCACTCGATCGCGACGTCCGCGCCGCGGCCGTCGGTGATCTCGAGCACGCGCGCGGCGACGTCGACCTCGCGCGGGTCGAGCACGACGTCGGCCACGCCCGTCTCCAGCGCCTTGGCCTTGCGGGCCCCGCTCACCTCCGTGACGATCGTCCGCGCCCCGATCGCGTGCAGCACGGCGCACGTCAGCAGGCCGATCGGCCCCGCCCCGCCCACGAGGACGGTGTCGCCCGCCTGAGCCCCGGACAGCCGCACGCCGTGGTACGCGACGGCCAGCGGCTCGATCAGCGCGGCCTGGTCCAGCGGGACGTCGCCCACCGGGTGCACCCACCGGCGCTCGACGACGATGTGCTCGGACAGCCCGCCGCCGCGGCCGGAGATCCCGATGAACCCCATCTTCACGCACGCGTTGTACAGGCCGTCGCGGCATGGCGGGCACTCGCCGCACACCATGAACGGCTCGACCACCACGGCATCCCCGACCGCGAGCCCGTCGACGCCCTCGCCGAGCTCCTCCACGACCCCGGAGAACTCGTGGCCGAACACGACGGGCAGCGTCTCGCCCGACAGCGGGTGCGGCTCGGTCTCCGACGGCGCGGGCGGGAAGGGGCCCTCGAGGTACAGGTGCAGGTCGGACCCGCAGATGCCCGTCCACGCGGGCCGGATCTTCACGGTGCCCGGCCTGGTCTCGGGCTCCGGGACGTCCTCGATCCGGAGGTCTTCCTTGCCGTGGTACCGCGCCGCCTTCATCGTCCTCACCTCGTCCGTCGGGCCGCGCGCACCGGTCGGTGCGCGGCGGGCGGTCCCCGGACCGGTCCTCGGTGAGCCCTCGGCGGGCCGTGGCGACCGACCGCACCTCCACGCTAGGCCGCGGTCCGGCCCGCACGCCGCGCCGAAGGTCCTCGGGGACGAGGCCGGTCGTCGTCGGCGCTCGTCCGGGAGGCGGGCAGCGGGCGCCGGAGGGCAGCGCCGCGGGCGCCGCCGCGATACTGGAGCCCGTGACCACGACCCGCACCCGCGCACGCCGACCCGCCCCTCAGCACGGCGGGAGCCGCGCGTGATCGACAGGTGGACGTGGCCGGCGTACGTCGGCGTCATCGGCGGCGCGCTGGTCTTCGCGGCGGTCCTCGTGCCCGCCCTCGCGTGGCAGTCGCGCCGGTACGGCGGCCTGAGCGGCCGGCGCCTGGTCGGGGCCGCGGCCGTCGCCGTGTACGGGGTGGCGCTCGTCGCGTACACGCTCCTGCCGCTGCCCGCCGGCGACCTCGCCGCGTGGTGCGCCCGGTACGGCGTCGCAGGGGCGGAGCTCGTGCCGTTCCACTCCCTGGCCGACATCCGGCGCGACACCGCCGGCCTCGGCGCCGGCGCGACCCTGCGGAGCGCGGCCGTGCTCCAGGTCGTGTTCAACGTCGTCCTCTTCGTCCCGTGGGGGCTGCTCGTACGGCGCTACCTGGGGCGCGGCGTCGTCGTCGCGACGCTCTCCGGGCTGGCCGCGTCGCTGCTCGTCGAGACCACGCAGTACACGGGGATCTTCGGGCTCATCCCGTGCTCGTACCGCGTCGCCGACGTCGACGACGTCCTGACCAACACGCTCGGCGCGTTGCTCGGGGCGCTCGCAGCGCCGCTCGTGCTGCGGTGGATGCCGCGCGCCGCGGAGCTCGAGGCGCGCCGGGACGAGGCGCGACCCGTGACGGTGTGGCGCCGCTGGCTGGGGATGCTGCTCGACGCGCTGCTCGTCACCGCGCTCGGGGTGGTGCTCCAGGTGGGCTACCGCACGGTGCTCCTCCTGCTCGGGCGTCCGCTGCCCGACGGGACGGACTGGCCGCAGTGGCTGCTCGGCACGCTCGTCCCGTTCGCGCTCGTGTTCGTCGTGCCGACGTTCCTCGGCAGCGGCGCGTCCTGGGGGCAGCGGACCGTGTGGCTCGCGCCGCGCTGGGCGGGCCGGCCCGGCACGACGGCGCAGCGCGTCGCCCGCGCGGCGGCCGGGGGCGCGCTGTGGGGGGCGCTGGGCCTGCTCGCCGACCTGCCGACGGGCGTCCCGGCGGCGCTCGCGGTGGTGGGCGACGTGGCCGCGCCGGTCGCGTGGCTGTTCGCCGTGGTGTCGGTCGCCGCGGTCCCGTTCACGCGCGGACGGCGCGGGCTCTCCGGGGCGGTGACCGGGGCGGAGGTCGTCGACGCGCGGGAGGCAGCGCTCAGTCGTGCGTGAGGAGCCCGACGGTCAGGGCGATCGCGCCCCAGATCACGAGTCCGCCGCCGACGGCGATCGCCATCCCGTTCGCCCCGGTCGACCCGGCTCGGCGCGCGCCGCGGGCGGCCGTCGCGGCGATCGCGAGGCCGGACACGACGAGCACAGCCCCTGCCACGATCCAGAACATCGCGAACACCGTCCCATACGTCCCCTGTGCTCCGCATCGTGGACGGGCGTCCAGGCCAGCCGGATCGGGGAGCGCTCAGGGGCGGGCGCCCCGGCGACCAGCGGGTTTCCCCGCTGGGCGGCCTTCACGGAGAGCGAACACGCGGTCGCCGAGGGGGACCGAGCGGTGAGACGGGTTGCGTCGAGGGGGTGACGCCCCGCACGGTGTGCGCGTGCACCCTCCTGCGTCCCCGCCGGTCCGTCGCGTCCTCTTCCCGGGGCGTCACCACGTCGTCACGCGCTACCAGGTCGACTACCTCCGGGCGCTGCGCGCCGGGCTCGTGCGCGACCTCGACGGGCACCGCGTGCGGTGCGCGCCCGACGTCGAGGTGGTCTGGGTCGTCACGTCCGCGAACCACGCGGGCACGCGCCGCAACCCGCTGCCGGGCCACCGGCGGGAGGCGCTCGTCGAGAACGTGACGACCCGGGAGGGGCTCCGGTCCGTCGTCGTGCCGGTGCCCGACGTCGCGCCGGACGACCGGTTCGCGCACCTCGTCGTCACGAGCGTCGCCACGGCGACGGGTGTCGCGCCCGACCCCGCCGACACCGTCGTCGCGTGCTCGACGCCCGCGCTCGTCGACGCGTACCGCGCGCTCGGCTACCGCGTCGCGGGCGTGGAGCTCGACGCCGCCGAGCCGGGCGGTGAGCTGCCCGCCCGCCCGTGGGACGTCGTCGAGCAGATCGCCGCGGGCGACGAGCGCTGGCGCGACGTCGCGCACCCGGCCGTCCCGGAGTTCTACGCGCGCTACCGGTTCGTGGAGGACGTGCGGCGGATCTTCGCCGACCCCGTCGTCTCGGGCGACGGCGACCTCACCTCGACGCGCGACTACCGCACGTACGCCGCCGCGTTCGAGGACGCGTCCGCGCGCAAGTGGGCCCAGGTGGCGCCGCACGTGCGGCCCGGGCGGATCGTCGACATCGGCTGCGCGACCGGCGGCCTCCTGGAGCACGTCGCGCGCGAGCCGCGCCTGCACGAGTCCGACCTGTTCGGGGTCGACGTCGCGCGGCACCTCGTGGCCGAGGCCGAGCACAAGAAGGCCCAGGGCGCGTTCGCGAACCCGCACGTGTGGTTCGTGCAGGCCAACATCCTCGACCGGTCCGTGATGCCCGACGCGACCGTCGACACGACCCTGACGATCGCCCTCACGCACGAGGTCTCGTCGTACGGGGACGGCGTGCGCGACGTCGAGACGTTCGCGCGCCGCGTCCACGCCCACACCCGGCCCGGCGGGGTGTGGATCAACTCCGACGTGTGCGGCCCGGCCGAGCCGGACCGCGTCGTCGTGCTCACCCTGCGGACCGACGACGGCGCAGCCGCCACCGGGGACGGGCCGGGCGGGGCGCGGGCCGACCTCGACGGCCTCGCGCGCGCGGACGTCGCCGCGTGGGTCGGCGCGCTGTCCACCGACGCGCGCCTGGTCCAGTTCGCGCACGACTTCCCGCGCCTGTCCGGCGCCGCGTTCGCGCCCGAGCGCCTGGCGCCGGGGTCGTGGCGGCTCACGCTGCGCCAGGCGATGGAGTTCCTGACCCGCAAGGACTA
Organism: Cellulosimicrobium sp. CpK407; assembly: GCF_051844275.1. NCBI lineage: Bacteria > Bacillati > Actinomycetota > Actinomycetes > Micrococcales > Promicromonosporaceae > Cellulosimicrobium > Cellulosimicrobium sp. CpK407. The sequence continues at coordinate 16,736 of NZ_JBGNYC010000003.1, read as the reverse complement.
CGTCGACAACTGGCTGTCCGAGTGCCACGAGCGGTTCTGCGACCTCAGCGGCCCGCGGTGGGCCGACCTGCTCGCCGACGCCGGCTTCGAGCTCGAGCCGGGCAGCGGCGCGTGGCGCAACGAGTGGGTCGTCCAGCACGCCCTCGCGCCCGTCGCCGCGCTGCACGACGCCGCGACCGGCGAGCCCGTCGACTGGCCCGACACCCACGTCCTCACCGTCGCCCGCCGCCCCGAGCTCGCCTGACCCGGCCCCGGGCCCGACCCCGCCGAGGGAGAGCCCTGGTGCGCCCAGGTAGAGCCCTGGTCACGCGAGGTAGAGCCCTGGTCACGCGAGGTAGAGCCCTGGTCATGACCAGGGCTCTACCTCGGGAGATCGGGGCGGCGGCGTCGTACGCTCGGAGACGTGCTCCTCGACGCCCGCACGCTGCGCGGCCTCCAGGACGGGACGGTGACGCTCGCGTTCCGCCGCTGGACGACGCCGCGCGTGAAGGTGGGGACGCTCCAGCGGACGCGGATCGGGGTCGTCGAGGTGACGTCCGTCGAGCGCGTCGCGGTCGGGCCGGACGGCGCACCGCTCGTGTCCGACGACGAGGCGCGCCTCGCGGGGATGGCCTCACCGGAGCGCGTGCTCGCCCGGGGAGCCGCGCGCGAGGGCGACCTCTACCGTGTGGGCATCCGCCTGGCGGGTCCCGACCCGCGCGTCGCGCTGCGCGAGGACGCCGACCTGGACGCGGCCGCCGTCGAGCAGATCCGCGCGGCGCTGGACCGCAAGGACCGCGCCGCCGCCGCGCCGTGGACCCGGCAGTACCTCGAGCTGGTCGCGGCGAACGAGGGCGTCGTCGCGCGCGAGCTCGCCGCCGGCCTCGGGATGGCGCGCGACGACTTCAAGGTACGCGTGCGCCGGCTCAAGGAGCTCGGCCTCACCGAGAGCCTGGACGTCGGCTACCGTCTCTCCCCGCGCGGCCGGGCCTACCTCGACGCGACCTCGACCGGCTCCTGACGAGCCGGTGGGCCGTCAGCCTCTGTCGCGCCGTCGCGCGACGTCAGGTGGCGGACGCCTCGACCGGTCGGCGAGGGGTCGCGCTCGACGGCGACGACGGGCCGACAGGTTCGGCGGGCTCGCCGATCGCGGGGAGGCCGTCGATGCTCGTCGAGTTCTTGGTGACCCGGTAGTCGTCGAGCTGCTCGGGCGTCTTGCGACCCGCCCAGCGGTCGAGCAGGTCGCGGTCCTCGACGAGCTCGAGGTGCGGGACGGAGAACCCGCACGAGTCGGAGACGCGCGTGACGTCCACGACGACGACGCCGCGCTGCCCGGCGGTCTCCGTCTTGGCGAAGTGCCCGCGCAGCGCGTCGAACTCCGCGCTCCCGGCCTCGACGTACCGTCCGGTGCCGTGGAACCGGACGATGGTGGGCGGCCCGGAGAACGCGCAGAACATCACGACGATGCGCCCGTTCTCCCGCAGGTGCGCGGGAGCCTCCGCGCCCGACCCGGTGTAGTCGAGGTAGGCGACGCGGTGCGGCGAGAGCACGGCGAACGTGCCCGCCATGCCCTTGGGCGAGACGTTGACGTGGCCGTCCGCCGCGAGCGGGGCGGTCCCGACGAAGAACACCGGCTGCGCGAGGACGAACGCCGCCAGCCGGTCGGTGATCTCTGCGTGCACGGTGCCCATGGGGCGAGTCTGGCACCGGCGTGGGAGGGCGTCGGTAACGTCCGGTGGATGAGCACGAGGACAGCACCAGACCACGACCCCAAGGCGACGCTGCTGCGGTACCTCGGCCGGGAGCGGGACGCGCTGCTGGCCAAGGCGGAGGGGCTGAGCGAGTACGACGTCCGCCGTCCGCTCACGCGCACCGGCACGAACGTCCTGGGACTCGTGAAGCACGTGGGCAGCGTGCAGCTCGGCTATCTCCACGAGGCGTTCGGCGGCACGCACGACCTGGAGCTGCCCTGGTTCGCCGACGACGCGGAGGTGAACGCCGACATGTGGGCCACGGCGGACGAGAGCCGGGAGGAGATCCTGGAGCTCTTCCGCCGGTCGTCGGAGCTGTGCGACGCGACCGTGGCGTCGCTCGACCTCGACGCGCCCGGGCACGTGCCGTGGTGGCGTCCGGAGAACCGCGACGTCACGCTCCACCAGGTGCTCGTGCACGTGCTCGCGGAGGTGGCGCACCACGCCGGCCACGCGGACATCGTGCGGGAGCTCGTCGACGGCGCGGCGGGGGACGGCCGGGGCAACCTGCCCGCGCTCGACGAGGCCGAGTGGGCGGCCTACCGGGAGCGGCTGGAGGCGTCCGCCGTCGAGGCTGCGCGGCGCGCGGGCGAGCGCCCCTGACCGCGAGATCGACCCGCCCGTCGCCAGATCGGCCCTCGGAGGGTCGATCTCGGCCGCTCGGGTCGACCTCGGCGCCGGGGTGAACGGCAGCCGCACGAGCGGAGCGGTCAGGCGCGCTCGAGCAGGACCGCGACCTCGTAGTGCGACGTCTGCGGGAACATGTCGAGCACCCGGGCGGCGCGCGGGCGCAGCGACGGCATGAGCGCGAGGTCGCGCGCGAGCGTCGTCGCGTTGCAGCTCGAGTAGACGACGTGGCCGACGCCGGACTCCTCGAGCCACGTGCTGAGCGTCTCCCCGATGCCGCGCCGCGGCGGGTTGACGACGACGAGGTCCGGCACGTCCTGCCGGGACAGCGCGAACGCCGTCGCGTCCTGGGCGAGGAACGTCGTGCGATCGAGGCCCGCGTCGCGAGCGGTGAGCCGCGCGCTCGCGACGGCCTCGGCGCTCGTCTCGACGCCGACGACGTCCCGGTCCGGACCGGCGACGTGCAGCGCGAACCCGCCCACCCCGCAGTAGAGGTCCCAGACCGTGGCGGGCGCGGCGTCGTCCACCCACTCGCGGCCCTGGCGGTAGAGCGCGGCGGCGACGTCGGTGTTGGTCTGGAAGAAGCTCTGCGGGCGCAGGTGCAGGTCGATCCCGTTGACGCGCATGCGCAGCGTCTCGGCGTCCGTGAGGAGGATCTCCGTCTCGCCCTCGACCACGGCCTTGTGCTCCGGGTGCAGGTTCACCGAGACGACGCGCAGCGACGGCAGCGCGTCGAGCAGGCTCGGCAGGTGCTTGCGGACCCGGGGGAGCGACTCGGTGGACCGCAGGACGAACCGCGCCATGAGGTCGCCGTCGGGGGACAGCGTCACCAGCACGTACTTGAGCTCGCCGCGACGGGCGCGCACGTCGTAGGGGACGAGCCGCGCGCGGGTCACGAAGTCCGCGAACGCCGGGAACGACGCCTGGAGCGCGGCCGGGTAGAGCGGGCAGTCGGTGAGGTCGACGCCGCCGCCCTCGCCGAGGATGCCGAGCACCGGGGCGTCCGTCGTGCCGGTCACGACCATCTTCGCCTTGTTGCGGAAGCCCGACTCCGCCGACTCGACCGTGGGCAGCCAGGTCAGGTCGGGCGCGAGCGGCGCGAGGAGGTCGGCGCAGTGCTCCTGCTTGCCGGCGAGCTGCGCCGGGTAAGCGAGCTCGAGGAGGCTGCACGACCGGCACCGGCCGGCGTCGTAGTGGTGGCACTGCACTCGTTCGAGTCTAGGTGCCGAGCGGGCACGGGTGCGGTGGGGCCGTGCGCCGACGTCGTGGGAGCGCTCCCTGGCGTGTCGGCGTGCCGTCCGCTACGGTCGTGGCAGCGCTCCCACACCTCGTGCGGCAGTGCCGTCGCCGGGCCGTCCGGCGAGTGCGGTTTCGACGGAGCAACCGAACAAGGAGCAGACCTGGCATGAGTCTCGACAGGCGGAGAAGAAGCAGACGAGCGTGGGCCGCGCTGTGCGCGGCGGTCCTCGCGGTGAGCGGGGCGGTCGTCGGTGCGGCGGCCCCCGCGAGCGCGGTCCCGGCGACCATCCCGCTCACGATCACCAACGACTCGGGCAAGGGGCCGATCTACCTGTACGTCCTCGGCGAGCGCGACGGCGTCGCCGGCTGGGCCGACGCGGGCGGCACGTTCCACCCGTGGCCCGGCGGGGTCGGGCCCGTGCCCGTCCCGGCACCCGACGCGTCGATCGCGGGACCCGGCCCCGGCCAGTCCGTGACGATCCGGCTCCCGAAGCTGTCCGGGCGCGTCTACTACTCGTACGGCCAGAAGATGACGTTCCAGATCGTGCTGGACGGGCGCCTCGTGCAGCCCGCGGTCCAGAACGACTCCGACCCCAACCGGAACATCCTCTTCAACTGGACCGAGTACACGCTCAACGACGGCGGGCTGTGGATCAACAGCACGCAGGTGGACCACTGGTCCGCGCCGTACCAGGTGGGCGTCCAGCGCGCCGACGGGCAGGTCCTCAGCACGGGCATGCTCACGCCGAACGGCTACGAGGCGTTCTACACGGCCCTCGAGAGCGCGGGGTGGGGCGGGCTCGTGCAGCGCGCGCCCGACGGGAGCCGGCTGCGCGCGCTCAACCCGTCGCACGGGATCGACGTCGGCAAGGTCTCCTCGGCGTCGATCGACTCGTACGTCACCGAGGTGTGGAACTCCTACCGCACGCGCGACATGGTCGTCACGCCGTTCTCCCACGAGCCCGGCACGCAGTTCCACGGCCGGGTCGACGGCGACTGGTTCCGCTTCAGGAACGCGTCCGGGCAGGAGGTCGCGGCCTTCAAGAAGCCCGACGCGTCGAGCGTGTACGGCTGCCACAAGGACCTCCAGGCGCCCAACGACCACGTCGTCGGGCCGATCGCCCGCACCCTGTGCGCGGCGCTCATCCGCACCACGGCGCTGACGAACCCGAACCAGCCCGACGCGAGCGACGCCGGCTTCTACCAGGACGCGCGCACCAACGTCTACGCCAAGCTCGCGCACCAGCAGATGGCGAACGGCCGGGCGTACGCCTTCGCGTTCGACGACGTCGGCGCGCACGAGTCGCTCGTCCACGACGGCAACCCTCAGGCTGCCTTCATCAAGCTGGACCCGTTCACGGGCGCCGCGACGCCCATCGGCGACGACGGTGGCGGCACCGAGCAGCCGAACCCCGGCGGCGGCCTGCCGACCGGCACCGGGACGATCCGCGCCGGCGCCGCGCTGTGCCTCGACGTGCCGTGGGCCGACCCGACCGACACCAACCAGGTCCAGCTCGCGAACTGCAGCGGCAACGCGGCGCAGCAGTGGACCCGCGGGCCCGACGGGACCGTGCGAGCGCTGGGCAAGTGCCTCGACGTCGCCCGCAGCGGGACCGCGGACGGCACCGTCGTGTGGATCTACACGTGCAACGGCACGGGCGCCCAGCAGTGGGTCTACGACGCCGGCACCCAGGCCCTGCGCAACCCGCAGTCCGGCAAGTGCCTCGACGCCCAGGGCGGGGCGCCGCTCCACGACGGCCAGAAGGTCCAGCTCTGGACCTGCAACCAGACCGAGGCCCAGCGCTGGTCGTTCTGACGCCGCCCGGTCCCTGACCCGGCAGCACGCCCGGTGCCCGACGCCGCCCGCTCGCGGGACGTCGTCGGGCACCCGGGGCTTCGTCGAGCGTGCACCGGGGCCGGCGACGGGCGACCCCGAGGTCTCCCTGCCCGCGGTGCGCGGGGCGACCCGGGCGGCGTTCGCGGTGCGTCAGGCGGGCTTGGTCGCCTTGCCGTCGAGCCACAGGGTGTCGGACTCGTCGCGGTGCGTGCCGTCGGACCCCACGTGCTTCGACGAGATCCGCGGGCCCTTGGTAATGACGTGCACGATCGCCATGCCGTGGCCCCGACCGAGCCCGTAGTCGTCCTTCAGCCACTCGAGGATCGGCGTCGCCTTCGTGGACTCGTCGAACCCGCGCTCGTGCGCCAGGTCGACGAGCTGGCGCGGGGTGAGGCCGGTCTTGTCCTCGACCGCGTCGAGATAGGCCTGGAAGGACATGCGTGCTCCTCGTCGTCGGGGGCGGGCCGCTCGACCCGCCGGTGAACCTACCGACGGTCACCCACACCCGGACTCATCGGTCCGGTCGCGGCGTCCTCCGCGCCGGGCGGGCCGGCCGGGTGCCCGACCGCAGCACGGCCGTCACCGCGTTCTCGACGAGCACAGGCACGAAGTCGCGCACGTGCGCGGTCTGGTACCGCCCGAGCTCCGCGAGCACCTGGTCGCGGACGTCGTCCACCGGCACCTCCGGGAAGCGCGCACTGATCCGCTCGACCACGACGTCGATCTCGCGGTCCTCGTCGTCCATCGCCATGACCCGACGTTCCGGCCCTACGGTGCGGGGCACAACCAACAGCGGATGAACACGAGGCGCACACGCCGCGCCGCCCGCATGCGGTCCTCGGATCCCGGTACGCTCGGGCAACCGATGTGGACGATCCTCGTGCTGTGCGCGTTCCTCGCACTCCTGGCCGCCGCGGTGTGGCCGGCGGTGCGGCGCCGTGGTGCCCCGGGTCGTCGGTTCCGTGCCGTCCTCGCAGCCACGACCGCGACGCTCGTCCTGGGCCTGATGCTCGTGACCGTGGCGCCTCGCGACGTCACCGACGACGGACAGCGGTACACGTGCATCGAGGAGCCGCTCGGCGGGCTGAACCCACTGTCGTCCGACGCGACCGACGCGTGCGTCCAGGCGAGCTGGACGACGATCGCCGTCGTGCTGCTCGGGTGCGCGGCACTGGTGGCAGCGGAGCACGTCGTGGTCCGCCGTCGTGCACGCTGACCGCGGTCGCTCGCTCGCGGGGCGGCGCGCGCGGAGAGTGGGCCCCGTGGGGTTCGAACCCACAACCTACGGATTAAAAGTCCGCAGCTCTGCCAATTGAGCTAGAGGCCCTGGACGCCCGGCGGCGTCCAGGCACAGGCTACCCGCGCGCCAGGTTCGGTAGTTCGCCACGACGTCGGCGGTCCCTGCCGAGATCGGCAACCGGGAGCGCCGATCTCGGCAGGAGCTGCCGAACTCGGGTGTAGCGGGCGCGCGGGCGCGGACCCTACGCGCGTCGTCGGGCGCTGTCACGCGCGGTCTTGGTCCGTGAGAAATTCGGTGAGAATCGGGCGATTCGCTTGCGAGTCGAGCCCGTTCTTGTTTCGGTGGAGTGGACCGAGGGGCCCGCGGGAGGGTGCACCGACGGCAGGTCACGCCGGCCAGGCGTGAGCCGCACGGACGTGTCCCGCAGGCCCCGCCCGGCGACGAGAGGAGCTCTCGTGCTCACCCTGACCGACAACGCCCGTACCGCTGTCCACGACCTGCAGACCCAGGCCGGTGTCCCGGAGGGAGGCGGTCTGCGGATCGCCGAGTCCGCGGACCAGGCGGGCAGCTTCGAGCTCGCGCTCGTGCCCGGCCCGCAGCCTGACGACACGGTGGTCGAGGACGGTGAGGCGAAGGTGTTCGTGGAGTCCGCCACGGCCCCGACCCTCGCGAACCTCACGCTCGACACGGACCCGAACGCGCAGGGCCCGGCGTTCGTCCTGACTCCTCAGGGCTGACACCACCAGTTCTCCCGGCGCCCGCGCCGGACGATCTCGACGACGCGTCCTCCTCCTCCAGGCGCGTCTCTGGTCGCACGACGGGCCGTCCGCTCCGGCGGGCGGCCCGTCGTCGTGCCGGGCGGCGGCAGCCTCTTCGCGCCGTCCTCAGGCCGCCGGCCCCACGATCCACGAGCCGCCGAGCACGGCGGCGCCCAGCGTGACGACGAGGAACACCCCGACCCAGAACAGCCCGGGCAGGTGCGTGAGGCGCGCGAGGATGTCGGCGTCGGAGGTCGCCGCCCGTCCGCGTGACCGCTCGCTCTGCAGCTCCAGCACGGGCCGGACCGCCCCGAGCAGCAGGAACCACGTGACGGCGTAGGCGACGGCGCTCTGCACGTCGGGCGACGCCCACCACGACACGCCCACGAGGGCGGCGCCCGTGACGAGCACGGACCACAGCCCGAACCAGTTGCGGATCTGCAGCAGCATGAGGGCGAGCAGCACGACGAGCAGCCACAGCAGCCCGACGGCGTAGCCCTGGCGCAGGAGCGCGGCGGCCCCGAGCCCGATGAGGCCTGGTCCGATGTACCCCAGGAACGCGGTGAGGATCATGCCGAACCCGCGCGGCCGGCCCGACGACACGGTGAGGCCGGAGGTGTCGGAGTGCAGCCGGATGCCCGACAGGCGCCGTCCGGTGAGCAGCGCGGCGAGCGCGTGCGAGGCCTCGTGCGCGATCGTCACGACGTGCCGCGCGACGCGCCAGACCGGCGTGACCAGCACGACCGCCAGGGCGAGCACGCCCATCGCCACGACGACGGCGGTCGCCGGGGGCGCGACGGGCGTCGTCGCGGCCTCCCACACCTGCCCGACGACGTCCCCCACGGAGGAGGCGACGTCGCCTCCGGAGGTGGTCCCGCCGTCGGACAGCACGGCTCGGGCTACGGCGAGGGAGGGCGTCGGCGCGTGCACGCGCGCCATTCCACCACAGACGGCTCGGAGCCCGCCGAGAACGACTCCGCGCGCGGTCGAGCACGACATGGCGGTCGCGAAGACGCCGTCGACGTCCTCCATGTCGTGTTCGGCGGCGGACCCGGCGCGTGCCACCGGCGACGAGACGCACCTCACCCGTGCTCCGGCGTCCGGCATGAGACACTGGAGGTTCGAGGGCAGCGCGATCCCGCGCGCCCCGCGTCGTGGAGATCCCCCCGGATTGCGTGCGGCGGACCCCGACCTTGAGCCCCGAGAGGCCCATCACCTGTGACTTCCTTTGCCGACTTCGGCCTGCCCACCCCCGTCGTGCGCGAGCTCTCGCGCCAGGGCATCGACTCCCCGTTCCCCATCCAGACCGCCACGCTGCCCGACTCGCTGAAGGGTCGTGACGTCCTCGGCCGCGGGCGCACGGGCTCCGGCAAGACCCTCGCGTTCTCGCTGCCGACCGTCTCGCGCCTGTCGTGGGCCAAGTCGTCGCGTCAGCCGCGTCGCCCCCGCGCGCTCGTGCTGTGCCCGACGCGCGAGCTCGCCAACCAGATCAACGCCACGATGGAGCCGGTCGCGAAGGCGCTCGGCCTCGTGACGACGACGATCTTCGGCGGCGTCGCGCAGTCGCGGCAGGTCGCCGCGCTCGACAAGGGCGTGGACATCGTCATCGCGTGCCCCGGCCGCCTCGAGGACCTCCTCAACCAGCGCCTGCTCACGCTCGACGGCGTCGAGATCACGGTGCTCGACGAGGCCGACCACATGGCCGACCTCGGGTTCCTGCCCGGCGTGAAGCGCATCATGGACAAGACGCCGAAGCAGGGTCAGCGCATGCTGTTCTCCGCGACGCTCGACAACGGCGTGGACCAGCTCGTCAAGCGCTACCTCAGCAACCCGGTGCGCCACTCGGTGGACGACGCCGCGGCGGCGCCCCCGCAGATGACGCACCACATCCTCGCGGTGCGCGACGCGGACGCGAAGAAGCAGATCGTGCACGAGCTCGCGTCCGGCACGGGCCGCCGCGTGCTGTTCATGCGCACCAAGCACCAGGCGAAGAAGCTCGCGAAGCAGCTCACCGCGAACGGCGTCCCGGCCGTCGACCTGCACGGCAACCTCGGCCAGGGCGCGCGCGAGCGCAACCTCGAGGCGTTCTCGTCGGGCGCGGTCAAGGTGCTCGTCGCGACGGACATCGCGGCGCGCGGCATCCACGTCGACGACGTCGAGCTCGTCGTGCACGTCGACCCGCCGGCCGAGCACAAGGCGTACCTGCACCGCTCGGGCCGCACCGCGCGCGCCGGGTCGGAGGGCGTCGTCGTCACCGTCATGCTCCCGGAGCAGCGCGGCGACGTGCGCGACCTCACGCGCAAGGCGAAGATCACCGCCCAGCCGAAGCCGGTCGCGCCCGGCGACGCGACGATCAAGGGCCTCGTCGGCGAGGTCGCGGAGTACGTGCGCCCGGCGGACATCACGCCGCCGCAGACGCAGGCGAAGCGCGGCACCACGTCCACCAACGGCGGGTCGCGCGCGTCGCGCCGCAACCGCGGCGGCCAGGGCGGCGGCCGTCCCGCGGCCCAGGGCGCCGGTCAGGGCACGACGACGCAGCGCGGCCAGGGCGGCCAGCGCGCGTCGGGTGCGGGTCGCCCCGAGGGCGCTGGCAGGGACGGACGCGGCGCCTCGGGCACCGGGAACGGCTCGACGGGCCAGTCCGCAGGTCGCCGCCGCGGCGGCCGCGGCCGCGCGCAGCGCCCGGCCGGCGGCTCGAGCACCGTCTACTCGACGTCCAGCCCGCGCTGACTCGTCGCGCACCCGGTTGTGGGCATGAGATGGGCCCGGTCTCCTCGTCGAGACCGGGCCCATTTCATGCCCACAGCGGTGGGGGAAGGCGGGAACACTGGGGTGGGGCGCGCGGTTGGGATGGTCGGAGGTGGATCATGACCAGCCAGACCCACGAGAACCAGCCCTACGAGGTCGTCAAGACCGACGACGAGTGGCGCGCCGAGCTGTCACCGCAGGAGTTCGCCGTGCTGCGGCAGGCGGGGACGGAGCGCGCCTGGACGGGCGAGCTGCTCGACGAGAAGCGCGTCGGCGTCTACGCGTGTCGCGCGTGCGGCAACGAGCTGTTCCGGTCGGACACCAAGTTCGACTCGCACTGCGGGTGGCCGAGCTTCTTCAGCCCGCTCGCGGGAGACCGCGTCGAGCTCCTCACCGACCGCAGCCTCGGCATGGTGCGCACGGAGGTGCGCTGCGCGCGCTGCGGGTCGCACCTGGGCCACGTGTTCGACGACGCGCCCCAGACCCCGACGGGCGACCGGTTCTGCATGAACTCGGTCAGCCTGACCTTCCAGGCCGCGTCGGAGTAGCCGACCGGGCGCCGGCCCCCGTGTCGACCGCGCACGCGAGGCCGACGCCCACCAGATAGCAGACCAGGTCCCGCACCGCGAACGTGCTGCCCAGCAGCCACGCCGCGGGCGGGACCGCGTCGTTCACGGCCGCGGCCAGGCCCGTCGCCTGCAGCGCCTCGACCGCCCAGCACCAGCCGAGCGCGACGGCGCCCGCGACGACGGGGCGGACGCGCGCGAGGACCAGGACCACCAGGACGTACGTCGCGACGGCGTACAGGACGTCACCGCCGACGTCCCCCCACGGGTCGGGCACGCGCGTCGCGACGACGAGCCCCGCGAGCACGACCAGCCCGAGGACGAGGGCGACGAGGATCCGACGCCGTCGCCGAGGCCCTGAGATCGCGGGCGCGACGAGGCCGCGGGCCGGACGGTCGCCGTCGGGCACGGTCACGCCGCGGGGGTGCGAGCCGTCACCGGTTCGCGGACCAGCGCACGACGTCCTCGGAGTAGCGGTGCAGGAGCGACGCGAGCGTCGCGACGTCGCGCCGGTCCCACCCCTCCAGCGCCTCGGTGATCGAGGTGACCCGACCGCTGTGCGCGGCGTGGAGCCGCGTCTCGCCGTCGGGCGTGAGGGTGATGAGCTGTCCGCGCGAGTCGTCGGGGTCGACCTCGCGCGCGACGAGGCCCAGGGCGTGGAGCCGGCTGAGCTGGCGCGAGATCGTCGCCCGCCCGACGCCGAAGTGCGCGGCGAGCTCCGAGCCGCGGACGCCCGGGTGGTCGGCGATGTGCGCGAGCAGCGGGTAGGCGCTGGCCTCCAGGTCCGGGTGGATCCGGCGTGCCATGGCGGTCGCGGCCGCCCCGCCGCGGCGCAGGAGGACCCGCAGCTCACGTTCGAGGTCGACGTACGCGACGTCCGGCTCTGCGTCGCGCGTGGCGTCGGGAACGGTGCGGGTGGGAGCGGTCTCGGCGGGCACACGCCCATCATGACGCCCGGGACGGCAAACGGTCACGCCCGTCCGAAAACCTCACCCGCTGGACGGCCGACCAACACGCCGAGTGCAGGAAATATGCGGCCCCGAACCGATTCGAGACCGCACATTCCCTGCACTCAGCGTGCGGGGTGGGTCAGCGGGACGAGCGGGCCGTCCGCTCGTCGTCGACCACGCCCGCCGGCTCGAACGCCTCGAGGAGGGTGGACTCCGTCTCCTCGGTGAGGGTCACGCGGTCCGGGGTCGCGTCGACCGGGGCCTCGCTGCCGGCGAGCGCAGCCTCCTTCTCGAGGCGCTCCTGCAGGCCGGTCTTGGTCCCGAGCGGCACCTCCTTGAGGAACGCCACGGCGATCAGCGCGATCAGCGCGAGCGGCACCGCGACGAGGAAGATCTCGGCGATCCCGTCGCCGTAGGACTTCTCGACGAGGTCCTTGATCGGCGCCGGCAGGGTCGAGACGTCGGGCACGGCGTTGCCGCCGCCCATCGAGTCGGCCGGGATGCCGAGCTTCGTCAGGCCGTCCTGGATCGACGTCGTGACCTTGGTCGCGAGCACCGCGCCGAGCACGGACACGCCGATCGCGCCGCCGAGGCTGCGGAAGAACGCCACGGTCGAGGTGCCGGCGCCCATCTCGTCGACGTCGAGCGTGTTCTGCACGGCCAGCACGAGGTTCTGCATGAGCATGCCCATGCTGACGCCGAGGAAGAACAGGTAGACGCTGATGAGCGTGAAGCTCGTGTGGTAGTCGATCGTCGACAGGGCGAACAGCGACGCCACGAGGACCGCGCCACCCGTGACCATGAAGGCCTTGTAGCGGCCGTACCGCGTGATGAGCTGGCCGAACAGGGTCGACGCGACGAACGTGCCGATGATCATCGGGACCGTCAGGAGACCCGACTCGGTCGGCGTCTTGCCGCGCGCCACCTGCATGTACTGGCTGAGGAACACGGCGGTGCCGAACATCGCGACGCCGACCGCGACCGAGGCGACGACCGCGAGGACGAACGTGCGGTTCTTGAAGAGGTGCAGCGGGATGAGGGGCTCGGGGGTCACGCGCTCGACGAGCACGGCACCGACGAGCGCGAGGACCGCGCCGCCGACCATGGCGAAGGTCTGCCACGAGAGCCACTCGAAGTTCTGCCCGGCGAACGTCACCCACAGCAGGAGCGAGGACACGCCGGCGCTGATGAGGATCGCGCCCCAGTAGTCGATCCGGACGACGCGGCGCGCGACCTTCGGCAGGTGCAGCGTGCGCTGGAGCACGATGATCGCGGCGATCGCGAACGGCAGGCCGACGAAGAAGTTGAGGCGCCAGCTCACGGCGTCGGTGAGGACGCCGCCCAGGAGCGGTCCGCCGATCTGGCTCACGGCCATGATGCCGCCCATGAGCCCCATGAACTTGCCGCGCTCGCGCGGCGAGATGATGTCCGTGATGAGCACGGTGGCGAGGGCCATGAGGCCGCCCGCGCCGATGCCCTGGAAGGCGCGGAGCGCGATGAGCGTCCCGACGTTCTGCGACAGGCCGGCGAGCGCGGAGGACACGACCGCGACGACGAGCGCGACCTGGATGAGGACCTTGCGGTTGGTGAGGTCGGCGAGCTTGCCCCAGATCGGGGTCGAGATCGTCATGGCGAGCAGGGTCGAGGTGACGACCCAGGTGTAGGACGACTGCGAGCCGTCGAGGTCGCTGACGATCTTGGGGAGCGAGCTGGAGACGATCGAGCTCGCGAGGATCGCGACGAACATGCCGAGGAGGATCCCGGAGAGGGACTCCATGACCTCGCGACGGGTCATGGACGACTCGACGCCGCCGGGCGGGGCGGTGCGTTCTGGGGTGGTGCTGGTCATGAGGCGCTGAGGTTCCTTGCTCACGGGGCCGTGTCGGAGGGCCGGCGTGTCGTGGGGCGGTGTCAGGTGGTCTGGTGGCCGGTCCGCGCGGCGGCGCGGTCGGCGGTCGGGGGACGTGCCCGACGGCGGTGGTGCCGCCGGGCGCCGTCGGTCACCCGGTCGTGCGGGGTGCGGCGTGGCCGGCGACGACCGCGGAGGCCACGCGCTCGATCTGGCGCGTGGCCTCGACGATCTCCTCGTCGCGCCACTCGGCGAACGTCGTGGCGGCGAGGGAGTCGATGTGCTCGTACGCCCGCAGGACGAGCCCGCGCCCCGCGTCGGTGAGCTCGACGGTCCGGGCGCGCCGGTCGTCGTCGTCCACCGTGCGGCGGACGAGGCCCTCGTCGACCAGGTGGCTCACCTGGCGGCTGGCCACGGAGAGGTCGACGCGGAGCTTCGCGGCGATGTCCCCGAGCTGGACGGGACCGCACCGCTGGAGCATGCGGAGCAGGCCGAACGACGAACGCGGGATGTCGAGGTCGCGCGCGATGCGGACGGCCGACTCGCGCTGGGCGCGGGCCAGCTCGTCGAGCGCGCGGATGAGGCCCGCCGCGGGGGACGGGTCGGGTGCGAGCTCGGGGTCCGCGGTGGTCGCGGGGGTGATGACGGGCACGGGCACTCCTTGGTTGCTGCAGGCAAGCATACGCCTCGCAGTTGCTTTCAGCAACCATTGTGCGGAGCAAGGAATTCCCGACCGGGCTCACAGGACCCGGACACGGCCGAACCCGGGGTCGCTCCTCAGGTGGCGGACGCCGTGGGGAGCGACCCCGGGTTCGGCAGGAGGGCTAGTGCGCCGTGCGGCCTACGCGTTCGTCGCCCATGTCCTCGAGCTCGACACCCTTCGTCTCCGGGACCTTGCTGAAGACGAAGACGAACGACAGCGCCGCGAAGACCGCGTACATGAGATAGGGGATCGAGGCACCGAACGCCGACAGCATCGGCGGGAACGTGAGGGTGATCGCGAAGTTCGCGAGCCACTGCGCCATGGCCGCGACGCCGAGCGCGGCCGCACGGATGCGGTTCGGGAACATCTCGCCGAGCAGCACCCAGACGAGCGGCCCCCACGACGCCCCGAAGAACACGACGAACGCGTTCGCCGCGACCAGGGCGATGGGGCCCCAGGGGTCGGGCAGGGTGATGTTGTCACCGGTCCCGCTCGACTGCGTGAAGGCGAGCGCCATGATGCCGAGCGACAGCGTCATGCCCGCCGAGCCGATGAGCAGGATCGGACGACGACCCACCTTGTCCACGAGCGCGATCGCGATGAACGTCACCGCGACGTTCGTCACCGACGTGATCGTCGAGACGAGGAACGACTGGCTCTCGTCGAACCCGACCGCCTGCCACAGCGTCGTCGAGTAGTAGAAGATCACGTTGATCCCGACGAACTGCTGGAACACCGACAGCAGGATGCCGACCCACACGATCGGCTTGAGCCCGAACGTCGAGCCCTTGAGCGTCCCCTCCTGGGCGTTCTTCTCGTCGACCGCGATCGAACGGTGGATCTGTGCGATGCGGTCGTCGACGTCCTCGTCCGGGCCCAGGACGGACTCCAGCACGGCGCGCGCCTCGTCGTCGCGACCCTTCGCCACCAGGTAGCGCGGCGACTCCGGGATGCGCATCGCGAGGATGCCGTACACGGCGGCCGGGATCACGCAGACGAGGAACATCCACCGCCACGCCTCCCATCCGAACCACAGCTCGTTGGAGGCGCCGCCCGCCGTCTCGGCGAGGAGCTGGTCGGACAGCAGCGCCGCGAAGATGCCGACCGTGATCGCGAGCTGCTGCAGCGACCCCATGCGACCGCGCAGCCGCGCCGGCGCGATCTCCGCGATGTAGGCCGGGGCGATGACGGACGCGATGCCGATGCCGACACCCGCCATGAAGCGCCAGATCGCGAGGTCGAACGCCGACCACGCGATCGCGGACAGGATCGAGGACGCGAAGAACAGGATCGCGCCGAACACCATGACGCGCGTGCGGCCCCAGCGGTCGGCCAGCCGGCCGCCCGACCACGCGCCGAGCGCGCAGCCGAGGAGCGCGATCGCGACGACGAGCCCCGTGACGGCCGAGTCGAGGTCGAACTGGCCCTCGATCGCGGCGACGGCCCCGTTGATGACCGAGCTGTCGAAGCCGAAGAGGAACCCGCCGACGGCGGCGGCGACGGCCAGACCGATCGCCTTCCGGTGCGCGCTGCGTGCGCTCACGGTCGCGTGACCTGCTGCGTCGCTGCTCGACATCTCGTCCTCCGCTCCGTCCCGGAGCCGGTCGAGGCCCCTCTCGTCACTGTAGGGCGGGGTGCTTTCGGCGGCGCGGCGAACGGGGGTGCCGCCTCGCCGGGGCCTCGGGTCGCTGGTCGTCCGCCACGGCGGGGGTACCGGGACGGTGCGACCGGGCCCCCACCGGGTGGACACTGGGCGCGTGCCCGACGACGTCCCTGCCACCCCCGCAGGCCGGCCCGACCCCGGTCGGTCCGACCGCACGCAACGACCCCGCCGCCCGGCGATGCTCGACCCCCGCGACGCCGACGAGCTCCCCGGCGAGCTCGACCCCGCGCTCCGCGACCAGGTCGCGCACACGACCGCGCACGCGATCGTCCACCGCGCGCGCGACACCGAGGATCCGGAGGTCGTCGAGCGACTGGTCCACCTCGTGGAGACCGAGGGGCTCGACGTCGTCGCCGGCCTGTGGTCCGACGCCGCCCCGAACTCCCTGCCGGGCGCGCTCTGGCGGCTCTACGTGCTGCGCGAGTGGGTCCGCCGCGACCCGCAGACGGTGACGCTGCGGTACCGCCTCGGGGTCGACGCCGCCCCCGTCCACGAGGCCATCGCCGGCGTCCCCCGGCCGCCCGGCCCCCAGGACGTGCGCGACCTCGTCGACGCCGTGCTCTCCGGCGTGTTCACCGGCGACCTCGCCGTCGCGCTCGAGCGGGCGGGGTCGTTCTGCCGCATCCTCGCGACCGGCGCCGCGTTCGACGCCGACGCGCGCGAGGTCGCCGACCCCGACGGCGCGCTCCGCACGACCCGCGGCGCCGGGTCGCTCCTCCGCACCGCCCAAGAGCTCGAGCACGCCGCCGAGCTCTGGCGCGCCGACCGCCTCGACTGAACCGCCGAGGGAGACCGCCGGTCGCGCGAGGTAGAGCCCTGGTCGCGT